>JAGATO010000277.1 GCA_017621195.1 Bacillota bacterium
AAACAAAACGAACGAAGAACCGGGAGGAAGACCAGGAGATCCTGGAGCTGATGGAGATGCTGTCCCGGCTGCCGGAGGCTCCTGTTCCAGACGAATTCGACCTGCGCCTTCGCCGTGCTCTGAAACAGGAGACTGCGAAGAAGAAAAAGCGCAGATGGACCAGGTGGACGGCGGCTGCGGCGTGTCTGCTGATCTGCGTTCTGTCCGTTCAGATGATCCGAGGTGGAATCGGCGTCGATCTGTACGGCCATCCGTCCGTTACGGAGAATGCGGTCAGCAGCGATATGGCTGCACCGTACGTGGCCAGCGTGGCTCCGAAGCAGAAGGACGCTGCGAATGAGAAGGAGACGCTACCGGAAGAAGCGGGGGAAGAGACGCGCGGAGATGCCGGAGGCGGAAGCGAAGTGCCCGATAACAGCCTGATGGAAAACAAAACTTCGACGGACGAAACGATCACTTCTGAAATTTCTGACGGCGCGGAGACTCCGGAGAACGTTTCCCGCGGTGAGATCGCTTCGGAATCGAGAAAAGCGTTTGAAAGCGACTGTGAACACATCATGGGTCTGATCGCTGGGAGCGTGACCGATAACGACAGCGAACTGCTGGCGGAAGCCATGAACTATAAAAACGATCTGCAGTACAGTCAGGAGAGCGCGGGACAGGTATTGAAGCTGTACGATGACCTGCTGAACGAAGAAGAACAGCTGACCTGGAATCAAGTCAATCTTACGGTCTGGTCTCACAGCAACATCTACCGTCTTTCCGATGGTCAGAGGGATCTGCTGGTGATCGTCAGCAGTCTTCCCGAAGGAATGAAGGTGTCGGAAGTGGTGATCGATCACGCGCAGTGGCTCTTCGATCAGATCGGCGAGAAGGAATTTACGCTGGAGGACGTCATCTGCGAGTCAGATGGATCTCAGGTGAAATTCCTGGTGAATATGGATGAAGAAACAAGGAGCTTTGTATGGGAAGAGAAAGAATTGTAATCATCGACGGAAACAGTTTGATCAATCGAGCCTACTATGCCATACAGAGACCGATGATCACGAAAGAAGGACTGTACACCCACGCGGTGTACGGTTTTCTTACTATGTTGAACAAAATCAGAACCGACTACCAGCCTCAGTATCTGGCGGTGGCTTTCGACCGAAAGGCCCCCACCTTCCGCCATCTGGAATACGATGCTTACAAGGCGGGACGGAAGAAGATGCCGCCGGAGCTGGCCATGCAGCTGCCGCTTCTGAAGGAAGTGCTGTCGGCCATGAACATCGAAATGCTGGAGATCGACGGGTTTGAGGCCGACGATATCATCGGTACCGTAGCCCGGCGGGGGGAAGAGGAAGGACTGGCTCCGCTGATCATCACGGGAGACAGGGATGCGCTGCAGCTGGCTACGGATACCACTACCGTCCTTTTGACGAAAAAGGGGATCTCCGAATTTGAGCTGTACGATCGGCAGGCCATGATCGATAAGTACGGGTTTCGTCCGGAACAGTTCATCGATTTCAAGGGGTTGATGGGCGATCCTTCGGACAACATTCCCGGACTTCCCGGCGTAGGGGAAAAGACGGCGCAGAAGCTGATCCTTCAGTTCGGAAGCGTGGCGGAGCTGATCCGGCGCACCGACGAAATCTCCAGCGCCAGACTGCGGGAGAAGGTGGAAGAAAATGCGGAGCTGGCGGTGATGAGCCGCAGACTCGCCACCATCGTGACGGAAGTTCCCATCGATGTGGATTTGGAAGCGTGCCGCGTGAAGGAGGCCGACGGCGAACGGCTGGTAGAATGTTACAGAAAGCTGGAATTCAACAGCTTTCTGAAGAAGCTGTCCAAAGAAAACAGTGCGGAGCCGGAAGTGAAAAAGGCGGAGGCGGCTGTGGCGATTGAAGTGAAGCAGCGGCCGCTGGTACTCCTGAAGGATGCGGCGCAGGTGGAAGAACTGAAGTCGGAAATAGAAGCGGAAGGCCTGCTTTTGATCAAGACCTTTGGAGATGACAATCACAGGGCGACGCCTGTGCTGGAAGGCATGACGCTTCAGACGGCGGAGCATAGCTA
>JAGATO010000278.1 GCA_017621195.1 Bacillota bacterium
GGAAAAGACACCGTCCTGAATGACCACTTCCCGATCCGTTCCTTTGTACAGCCAGCTGCCGCTTCCAGCGTACTCGCCCTCGCTGTTTTCCCGGACGAAGATCATGTCGATATCCTCCCTTTTCACATCCTTCAACGGACAAGGAGCACCGTTCAGCAGCTTGACGGGACGGAGGTTGATGTACTGGTCAAAGCCTTTGCGGATCCGCAATAACAGATCCCATAAGGAGATGTGATCAGGAACGCCAGGTGCGCCCACAGCGCCCAGAATGATGGCATCGTGCTCAGCCAGCCGTTCCATGCCGTCCTCATCCATCATCTTTCCCTGTTCCAGATAATATTCGCAGCCCCAGGGAAAATGGGTGACTTCGAAGCGGAATCTTCCGTCGATCTCGGCGATGTGGTCCAGGACCCGAAGTCCTTCCGCCACCACTTCCTTGCCCACCCCGTCGCCGGGAATGGACGCAATCTTATATGTTTTCATATCCATTACCTTTCTTCTCTTGTGACGTCCCGATCTACATGGAACCTTCTCCTATGGGCGGATCCCCGCCAGCTGGCCGAACAGACGGGCTGCTTGAGGAATCTGATCGTCCGGATAGTCGAACGCCACCGTATGGGCCGACGGAGAATCCTCGCCGTTGCCGATGAGGATGTAAGCGCCCGGCGTATTCTTCATAAAATATCCGAAGTCCTCAGATCCCCGTTCGAAGGACTCCCATTCGTGCCATTTCTGCCCCAGAACATCGCAGGCTTCCTTGACACGATCCACGGCTTCCGGCCAGCTTCTCGTTTCGGGGAATACGTCGTGATAGGAGAAGTCGATCTCCAGTCCGTACTGCTGAGCCTGAGCCGTTGCCAGATCCTCGATCTCCTTCTGCAGGGCATCCAGCTCCGGTTCGTTTTCCGCCCGCAGCGTCAGAAGCAGCTTGCCCTTGGAGGCGGAGCAGCCGAAGGCCCGTTCGCCGACATCGATCTGAATGACGGTGCAAAGAACCAGTCCCTCGTATCTTCCGGGGGCGATCATCTCCGGAATGGCCGTGACGATGTTGCAGACCGCCAGTGCCGGGTTTCTTCCGTGTTCCGGCTGGCTGGCATGGGACGGCGCTCCCACGAAGCTGATCTCCATGCCCTCCGATGCGCAGTTGTTGATGCCGGGCCGAATGACTACCAGATCCTTCTCCATGCCCTCACAGTTGTGATAGGCGTAGACCTCGTCCACCTTCTCCTCCTCCATAACGACACAGCAATACTTTCCGCCGTCGCCGATCTCCTCAGCGTGCTGGAAGACGAAGATGACGTTGTTGTCCGCACCAGCTTCATTGATTTCTACGGCAAAGGCCGCCAGCGTTGCCGCATGGCCATCGTGGCCGCACTTGTGGCCGACGCCAGCAACGACGCTACGCCAGGGTGCGTCGATCTCATCCTCTACCGGCAGAGCGTCAAAATCCGCTCGGAAAGCGATGGTCTTTGCCTGGGGATTATCGCTGCGGTAGGCCGCATAGAACCACTTTCCGCGGTCGTACAGCTCCAGTCCGGGAGCATTTTCCTTGATAAAATCTATCAAACGCCGCTTCGTCTCCACTTCTTCATTGGATAACTCGGGGTGCTGGTGGAGCGTATGCCGCAATTCCACTGCTTTTTGATACAATTCATCCTTCATAATGGCACATCCTTTCTGATCTGATGGATCAAAGTTCTGTCTCTACTTTCATTGTAGCGAAAAATGATTTTTTGTAAAATACAGATATTTCATCAGTTGATAAATGTAATTTATGTTTTCTCTTGTTTCTTTTATGATTTTCATATAAGATTATTGTAAGAACAGTGGGAGGTAAACTTCGATGTATCTGGAACAATTAAAACATTTTATTACCGTCGCGCAGCTTGGCAGCGTAACCCGGGCTGCAGAGCAGCTTCACGTGTCCCAACCCGCCGTCAGCTATTCCTTAAAGACGCTGGAAGAAGAACTGGGAGTCAGCCTGTTCAGGCGTGTCAAAAAGCGTCTGACCCTGACGGAAGAGGGCGCGTATTATTTTACCCACGTCAGCTCCATCCTGTCCCAGCTGGAGACCATCAACGGTGAAATGCAAAACCTGGGGACAAAGAAACGCTCTCTGCGGATCGGAGTTCCTCCCATGATCGGCACGTTTTTATTTCCCCAGATCTTTTCCACGGTGCAGACCCATGCCGACGACATGACTTTCGAGCCGGTGGAAGGCGGTTCCTTTGAGCTCCAGGCGGAAATCGAACAGGAGACCATCGACATGGCCATCGTTTCCATACCCCACGATACCGTTCCCACCTCTCCGTCCCTGTCCTATCACAAGCTGTCCGCCGTAGAGCTGGTGTACTGCGTCTCCAACGACCATCCCCTGGCCGGCCGCGATACCGTGGATATGGCCGAGCTGAAGAACGAAACGCTGATCCTGTATCGCGGCGGTTACGCCCATACGGAGCGGCTGGAAGCGGCCTTTCAGAAAGCCCGGATTTCGCCCAACGTGATCTTCCGCACCAATCAGTTTCAGACCATTCTGTCCTTCGTCCGCCGCAATCTGGCGTCTTCTTTCTTTTATTACGACGCCATCCGCGATACGCCTGGCATTTCCATCCTTCACCTGAGCGAACCCATCCTGCTGGATCTTCACATCATCTGGAAGAACAACCGGCCGCTGTTTCGCGAAGCAAAGCAGTTCTTAAAGCTGCTGCAGGATTACACGTATTCCACAGAGGATTGAGTTCGGTTTTCGGAGCCGTCCGCCTTTCCCGTCAGATCAGGAGATCCAGCTTCGAATCCGCTTCCGTGATGGGCCGCAGAGGCTTACAGGGAACGCCCACAGCCAGATATCCGGCGGGAATGTCCTTTGTCACCACGCTGCCCGCGCCGATCACCGCACCGTCACCGATGGTGACGCCGTCCAGTACCACCACGTTTGATGCCAGCCATACATTGTTTCCGATGGTGATCCCTCTGCAGAATTCCGACATGGAAACGTGACCGTCGGGATATTCCATAAAGCAGCGCTCTCTGGCGATCAGCGGATGGTTAGTGGCCATCAGCGAAACGTTGGGTCCGAACATCACATTGTCGCCGATGGTGATCCTGGCGTCGTCCATAACCGTCAGGTTGAAGTTGGCAAAGAAGTTTTCGCCGATGAAGGTATGGCTTCCGTAGTTGAACTGGATCGGTCCCTGAAAGTAATACTTCTCTCCGATGGCCCCGATAAATTCCCTGACCATGGGAAGCCGGGCCTCATCGTACTCGTCCATGCCGTTGAACCGGCGGCACAGCTCGTGAGCCTTGTGCTTGATGTCTCTCAGCTCCTTCGTCCTGGCGTCGAACAGCTTTCCCTGAAAAATTTTTTCTTCTTCTGTCATTGCGATCCCTTCCTCCTGTCTCGCCTGGGTTACATGTGATTGTGGCTGCGAAGGAAGGCCAGATACTCTCCTTCAGGCAACGGACGGGAATAGTAGAATCCCTGAATGTAGTCGATCCCCTCCCGGATCATATCGGCACATTCCTGTTCCGTTTCGATGCCTTCCGCCACCAGCTTCAGACCCATGCCGTGGGCCATACCGATGACGGCCCGCACCACGTTCTGGGCCTTCGTCGACTGGAAAAACGCCTTGGATAAATCGTAGTCCATCTTGACGATGGATACCGGCATCTCCACCACGTACATCAGATTTGACTCACCCTTTCCGAAATCGTCCAGGGAAAACGTAAATCCATAATCGATCAGCCGTTTCATATTTTCCAACAGCACCTTCCGTGCGCCGATGGACGCCGTCTCCGTAATTTCCAGATTGATCAGTCCGGGAGAAAGATCGTATCGGCGGATGATGGAGATCAGGCGATCAGCCAGGTCGATTTTCTCGCACTGGACCACCGACAGATTGATCTCTACATACCTCAGGCTCAGGGAAACGGCGTCGGATTCCTTTAAAAACCGGCAGACCTTATCAAAGACCCGCTCCCCCAGTTCCAGGATCTGTCCGTTTTCCTCCGCCACGGAAATAAATCGGGCCGGAGAAAGGTATCCGCCTTCCTTCGATCGAATCCGAACGAGAGCTTCGGCAGAAGCAAAGCAGTTCTGCTGTGTGGAATAGATGGGCTGGAAGAAGACTTCCACCCGGTCTTCCTTCAGAGCGGCTGTGATTTCCTGTTCCATCAGGTGCCGCTCCCGATACCATTTTACCTTGCCCTCATCGGCGATGATGAGATTCCCTTTTTCCTCCCGGTATTTTCCGGAAACGAAGGATAAGAACCGAAACAATTCCTCCATATCGGAGAAGGTTTCCGCCCGTGGAACCAGAACGCATCCCACCGCCTTACGGCTCAATTCCAGATCCGACAGCGCCGCAAGGATGGAATCGGCAGTGCGTTTCAGAGATTCGCTGTCGAAGCCGATCATCACGAGGCTCAGATTGATGTTTTTGAATATCAGGAAATTTCGATTTCGCGTGATCACGTGAAGAATGTCCTGCAGCGCTCCATCGGTATCGAAGCCCTGTATCTCGGAAAGCATCGTCCCGTCGACGGAGAGTTCAAGAACGCTGAATTCTCGCTGATACTCGTACAGCTGCTTCAGGTATTCCGCCAATGCGTAGGCGTTGAAACAGCCCAGCCGCCGGTCCAGATTGGCCTCCGGATTTTCCATGACGACGAACAGGATCAGCATTCCCAGAGCACTGGCAAATCCCACGATCAGCAGGGCATTGTCCAAGAACTGGATGATGGCGCTGACGGTCCAGATGACCATCCACAAAGCGGTGGCAAACCGCCTCCGAGGATTCATCTGCTTGCGGAACACCCAGGTCATGGTCAGCGTGGTGATGATGTAAATGGCTACACACGCGTAGACCATCAGAACCGAAGCTCCGTAGGTATAAATATTCACTCCGTCATCGAATATGTGGATTGGAAGAGCATAGATGACCGCGCTCTGAAGCCCCACCAGAACCCAAAGGCGGCGGTTGATACTGCGGTGCTTCGTCTCGGACACCAGATCCGCGATTACGTAGATCATGGCCGCATACGTTCCCCACAGCAATGTGATTATGTAAAATTTGCAGACGAAATCCACCAGAAGCGGTGGCAATACGCTGCGGAAATAGATGGCTACTACGGAAAGAATATCTCCCACCAGACTGAGGGTAATGGGGTATAGCACCATGAAGAACACTTTTTCTTTATACAGACGCAACGTTCGATGGCTCTTCAGGAAGATGATCAGCAGGACCAGAATGCACAAGCCACAAAGCTGTATCTGAATATTCACGTGTTCACCTCCTCCTTGGTCGATTCTTCTTTTTTTATCGTATCAAATTTCCGCACCATCCGCAAGAAAAAACAGAGAAAACGCCGTTTCTGTCACGGAATCGTGCAGAAGCGGCGCTCCTTGTAAAATC
Source organism: Bacillota bacterium (assembly GCA_017621195.1). Lineage (GTDB taxonomy): Bacteria > Bacillota > Clostridia > Peptostreptococcales > Anaerovoracaceae > RGIG446. The sequence goes on from JAGATO010000278.1 coordinate 5,412, forward strand.
AATCTTATCTCAGCTTGATGTGCACTTCACGCAGCTGCTTTTCTTCGACCTCGGAGGGCGAGTTGAACAGCAGGTCCTGTGCGTTGGAGGTCAGCGGGAAGGCGATGACCTCGCGAATGTTCTCCTCTTCTTCCAGAAGCATGACCATGCGGTCTACGCCGGGAGCCATGCCTGCGTGAGGCGGTGCTCCGTACTGGAAGGCATTGTATAAGGCGCTGAACTTCTGCTTCACCGTCTCTTCACTGTAGCCGGCGATCTCGAACGCCTTGACCATAATGTCGGGTCGATGGTTGCGGACAGCACCTGAGGACAGTTCCACGCCGTTGCAGACGATATCGTACTGGTAGGCCTTGATGTCCAGCGGGTTCATGTGGAGCAGAGCGTCCATTTCCCCCTGAGGCATGGAGAACGGATTGTGTGTGAAGTCGATCTTTCCCGTCTCCTCGTTGATCTCGTACATGGGGAAGTCCGTGATGTAGCAGAATTCGAATCTGGACGTATCGATGAGATCCATGCGCTTCGCTACCTCCGTACGAATCTGACCTGCGAACTTTTCCACCACGCCCTTTTCATCGCTGATGAAGTACAGGACGTCATTCGGCTTCAGGTTCATTCTCTCTGCCAGTTCCACCTTCTGTTCGTCGGTGAGGAACTTGTCGATGGGGCCCTTGTAGGTCAGATCTTCCTTCACGGAGATGTAACCCAGACCCTTCATGCCGATACCGGTTGCGAACTTTTCCATGGAGCTGAAGAAGGACTTGGACTTCTTTGCCATGCCGGGAACCACGATACCGCGAA
>JAGATO010000279.1 GCA_017621195.1 Bacillota bacterium
GGCCACTATATGGAAGCGGGAGTGTGGGAAATCGTGGACAGTCCTGACGGCACGACCATGGCGTTTCTGACGCTTTCCATGGCGGAGATCTTCCATTCGTTCAATATGAGGTCCCGGCGGGGCTCCATTTTCAGGATGGACCATCGGAACAAGTGGCTGTGGGGCGCCGGCCTGGTTGCCTTCGTTTTGACCACGGCGGTGATCTACGTTCCGTTCCTGGCTGCGGCTTTTGAATTCGAACACATCAGCCTGACGGAATACGCGGTGGCGCTAGCTCTGGGAGCCATGATGATTCCGCTGGTGGAACTGGTGAAATTGGTGCAGCGAAAGCTGGGAGAATAACGATTTGAGGACGCTGTGAAAACGAACGGCGTCCTTTTTTCTTTGTCCCAATTGGATTTCGTGTTCCCGCCGGTTCCAAAGCCTGCACTGCCAAAGGTCAAAGCGATAGAAACACAAAAGCGAATCGAGGGTTATTTAATATTTTTTTTAGGATAAAATAAAAAATATGCTTGAAAAAAGAGAAGCAGGGTATTATTATAGAGTCAAGATTGTTAGCACTCGATGATAATGAGTGCTAACAAAATAAAAAGAGGCTGTTGGTCGGTATGAACGAGGGGAACGGCCTTCGATGAAAAGAATCAAAAGTGGGTATTTGACATAAAGGAGGGAAGCTCTATGAATTTTGAAAAATGGAGAGAAAAAGCGCAGAATGCGGTGATGGAGAGCCAGAACATCGCCATCGCCCAGGGACACCAGACCATCGACGTGGAACATCTGCACCTGGCGCTGCTTTCCCAGGAGGACGGATTGATTCCGAGGCTGTTGAAATACATGGAAGTGAAGCCGGAAGCGGTGGCCACGGACGTCAGCAGAGAACTGGATAAGCTGCCGAAGGTACAGGGCGGCGGAGATTCGCTGTACACCAGCCGTCGGCTGTCTCAGGTTCTGATGAATGCGGAGAAAAAAGCGGAGCAGTTCAAGGATGAATACGTCAGCGTAGAACACATCTACCTGGCTCTTCTGGAAGAAAACAATACGCCGACGGCGAAGATCTTCCAGAAATATGGCATCACCAAGGACAAGTTTTTGCAGGCGCTGAGCAAGGTGAGAGGAAATCAGCGCGTCACCTCTCAGAATCCGGAGGACAATTACGAGGCACTGGAAAAATACGGACGCGACCTGGTGGAACTGGCCCGGAAGGGAAAGCTGGATCCGGTGATCGGCCGTGATTCGGAGATTCGTCATACCATCCAGATCCTGTCCCGTCGTACCAAGAACAATCCGGTGTTGATCGGTGAACCGGGCGTGGGCAAAACCGCCGTTGTGGAAGGCCTGGCGCAGCGTATCGTCAACGGAGATGTTCCGGAAGGACTGAAGGACAAGACCATTTTCGCTTTGGACATGGGTGCATTGATCGCCGGCGCCAAGTTCCGGGGAGAATTTGAAGAACGTCTGAAGGCGGTATTGAACGAAATCGAAAAGTCAGAGGGGAAGATCATCCTGTTCATCGATGAGATCCAC
>JAGATO010000280.1 GCA_017621195.1 Bacillota bacterium
CTCTTTTCGGGAGATTCCCGGCTGGAAGCCGTGGGGCTTATCCTTGGCGTAAGCGATGGCCAGATTCTGTTCGATGGTCATATCGAAGGCCGTACCCTTCAGCGGGTCCTGAAACACGCGGCCGATGTAGCGCGAACGCTTGTATTCCGGCAGGCTGGTGATGTCCTTTCCGTCCAGCGTGATGGTTCCGGAATCCACGGGAATGACGCCGGAGATGCAGTTCATCAGCGTGGACTTTCCCGCGCCGTTGGAGCCGATGACCGTGACGAAGTCGCCCCGGTTCAGTTCCAGGTTCACGTCCTGCAGCGCCGGTTTTTCGTTAATCGTTCCGGGATTGAAGGTCTTGTTCAGATGTTCGATGCGGATCATTTACTGTTCCTCCTTTTCAGCAGGTGCGTTTCCGTGGGACGGTACAGGTTTGCGCAGGGCATTTCCCAGAAGCTGCTGTCCCCAGGCCTTCAAAGGACCGACGGAGAGAGCCACCGTTACGATCAGCGCGGAGACCAGCTTCATATCGTTGGCAGGCATTCCTGCGTTGATGGCGGCGGCGATGACCAGACGGTACAGGACGGCGCCGGTGCACACGGCGATGAGGCGAACCAGAAGAGGAATGGATTTGGCAAAAAAGTCGAAGATGGTTTCGCCGATGATGACGGAGGCCAGACCGATGACCACGATGCCCGTGCCCATGCCGATTTCGGCGTAGGACTGGTATTGTGCAAGGAGACCGCCAGCCAGACCGACGAAGCCGTTTGCCATGGCCAGTCCCAGGATCTTCATGGCGTTGCTGTTGATGCCGGAGGCCCGGACCATGTATTCGTTGTCGCCGGTGGCCCGCAGGCAGAAGCCCAGTCGGGTGTTCAGGAACAGATAGAACAGGACGACGATGACGATCAGGAACAGACCGCTGACCAGCAGCGCGGTGTGAGAGACGGAGGGAAGGGCCGCTTCCACCATCTTATAGAGGGTGGGGCTTTTCAGAAGGGCCAGGTTGGAACGGTTTCCCATGATGTGCATGTTGATGGAGTACAGTCCCAGCATCACCAGAATTCCGGCCAGCAGAGGTTCGATTTTCAGTTTGATGTTCAGAAGCGAGGTGACGGCTCCTGCCAGAGCGCCTGCGGCAAAGGCACCGATCAGCGCCAGCAGCGGATGTACGTCAACGCTGCACAGCATGGCGGATACGGCGGCGCCGGTGACGATGCTTCCGTCTACCGTCAGGTCGGCCGTGTTCAGCGTCCGATAGGAAAGGAAGACGCCCAGAGCCAGAATAGCGTAGATCAGGCCCAGTTCAACGGAGCCGATCACTGCGGTAAAACTCATCATAAGTTGTGGATCCTTTCTGCGAAAACGCAGGCTGCACCGTAGCACAGCCTGCATTTTTCTCCATATTCATATTATTTTGCGTCCGGTTAGTTGTTTCCGGAGTTGTCATCGGTGAAGACTGTGGCCTGGTCCAGGATGTCCTGAGGAATTTCCACGCCGATGCGTTCCGCAACGTCGGTGTTGATGTAGATCTGCAGGTCGTCGATGGTCCGTACAGGCATGGTTCCGGGATCGGTGCCTTCCAGGATGTCCTCAGCCATCAGTGCGGTTTCCGTTCCCAGAGCGACGTAGTTGATGCCGTAGGTGGCAAATCCACCGTCCATGACCATGGAGTCGGCGCTGACGTAGAAGGGAATCTGGGCAGCGTCCAGAACCTGGGTGATGGCCGGCATGGAGTTGGCCACTTCGTTGTCGATGGGGGAGAAGACGGCGTCTACCTTACCTACCAGAGAGGTGGCGGCATCCTTCAGCTCGCTTCCGGTGGTGATGGGGGCTTCCACTACGGTCAGATCGTGCTCGGCGGCGTAGACCTTCAGATCTTCGATGACGGACAGGGAATTGATTTCACTGGTGCAGTAGACGGCTCCGATGGTCTTGATATCGGGGGTCAGCTTTCTGGCCAGATCCATGATCTGCGATGCAGATACGGCGTCAGAGGTTCCGGTTACGTTTCCGCCGGGCTGTTCCATAGAATCCACCAGCTCAGCACTGACGGGATCGGTAACGGCGGAGAATACGATGGGAATCTCGGTGGTTTCTCCCAGGGCCATCTGTGCCGACGGTGTGGCGATGGCGATGATCATATCGTAGTTCTTGGAAGTAAACTTCTGGCAGATGGTCTTCAGGTTGGAAGCCTGTCCCTGAGCGCTCTGGTAATCGATGGTCACGGTTTCACCGTCGATGTAGCCGTCTGCGGCCAGCTGTTCTTCAATGGCGTCACGGATCATGACCAGGGATGTATGGTCGGAAATGGAAACGATGCCGATGGTGGGCAGATCGCCGTCGGTATCTTCTGCACCGTCATCATCGCCTCCGCCACAGCCCGTAAAGGCCATCAGCAGGGTCATCATCAGTGCCAGGAACATTGCCAGTTGTCTCTTTGTTGTCATTTTCTTCATTGTTTTTTCTCCTTTTCTTTTCGAAGCTTCGCTTCGTACTCTTTGACCGCAGGCGGTCTGTGGTTGAAAAGGGTCTCTGCAAGTTCTTGGCGGTCCGTAAAATAAAAAACACTTATCCCGTTACAAGGACAAGTGTTGACTTGCGGTACCACCTTGTTTGATCCGATATCGTCGGATCCTCTCTGCAGAGTGCCATCACACCCTTAGCCCGATAACGCAGGCTTTGCGTCTCCGCTACTTGACGTAAATTTCAACGCCGTTGGCATCGCCCTCAGAGGACCATTGTTCTGTCACTGCATCTACCTGGCTTCCACCACCCCAGGCTCGCTGAGAAACCGTTTGACAGTTTTACTCCCTCGTCACAGGTTTAAAAAAATCATACAGCCGAAAAAATCATTTGTCAAGATAAATTTTTTCGGCTGCAGAAAAATCAACTTACTTTTGATCCAGTTCCAGAATCAGTTCGGCCACCCGATAGATATCTCCCGCGCCCATGGTCAATACCAGATCGCCCTCGTCGGCGTTGTTGTAGACGAAGCTGGCCATGTCGCTGAAGTCGTCGAAGAAGTAGACGTCCTTTTCCGGATGGCGCTTTTTGATCTCCGTCACCAGACTCTTGGAGCTGATCTTGTAGATGTTCTTTTCCCGGGCGGCGTAGATCTCGGCGAAGATCAGCTTGTCGGCGTCGTGAAAGGCCTCGGCAAACTCGTCGAACAGGGCCATGGTTCTGGTGTAGGTATGGGGCTGGAACAGACACCACAGCTTGTTATGAGCCATCTTGTTGGCTGCCGCCAGCGTGGCCTTGATCTCCGTGGGATGGTGAGCATAATCGTCCACGATGCGAACGTTGTTCTTCGTGGAGCCGATCACGTCAAACCGCCGCTGGGTTCCGGTGTAGTGAACCAGGGTGTCGATGATGGACTGGGCGGGAACGCCTAAGCTGTGGCAGCAGGCGATGGCCGCCAGACTGTTGGTAATGTTGTGTTCGCCGGGCACCGACAGCTGGACAGAACCGAACAGACCGTCGGGGCAATAGACGTCGAAGGAGGGCATTCCCATGGAATTGAATTTGATGTTATCCGCATAATATGTGCAGCTGTGACCGAAGCCGAAGGTGATTACGTTGCAGTCCACGGATTCGATGACGGCCTGAACGAAGGGGTTGGCATCGTAGGCGATCAGCGTTCCAGAGGAGGGAACAAGGTCGGCAAAGCGGTGGAAGGAGTTGGCGATGTGATCGATGTCCTTGAAATAATCCAGGTGATCGGAGTCGATGTTAAGGATGATTTCGATCTTGGGGCGCAGACTCAGGAAGCTGTCCATGTATTCGCAGGCCTCCGTAACGAAGTAGTCGCTCTTTCCCACCTTCACGTTTCCGTCAAATTCGGAGAGATTTCCGCCCACCAGGATCGTGGGATCCGTCTTGGCGTGTTCCAGGATCAGGGAGATCATAGAGGTGGTGGTAGTCTTTCCGTGAGTTCCGGAGATGGCGATGCTGGTCTCGTATTCCGCCATCAGGGCGCCCAGGGCTTCCGCACGGGTAGCGGTGGGGATCCCCTGCTCGATGGCAGCCTTCAGTTCGGGATTCTCTTTGGAAATGGCAGCGGAATAGCAGACCAGATCCGCGCCGGAGATGTTCTTGGCATCGTGGGTGAAGGAGATGCAGGCGCCGTGACGGATCAGGTGGTCCGTGGTCTCGCTCTGCTTCATATCGGAGCCGGAGACCTGATATCCCCGGGCCAGAAAGATCTCGGCGATGGCGGACAGGCCGATGCCGCCGATACCGATGCAATGTATGTGCTTAAAATTGGTAAAATCCAACATAAAATAGCCTCCTGAAACAAAGTTTTTTTGTGGTTTGAGAAATTCTCAATTATAGCTATTATATCACAGATTCTCCCGTTTGTGCTGACATACGGGAAAAAGCAAAAAAAATATATGTAAGAAAGGAGAAAAAACGGGGGAATGTAAAAATTGGGGGAAATCAAATTGACAAACGGTAAAAAACCGAATAAAATTGGAATTGTACGAAAGAAACATTCGTATTCTTTGGAGGTGAACGGCATGAAAAGAACGGAGAGAGTAGGTGCCATGCTGCAGATCCTGCGGGAAAATCCTAACAAAGTGTTTTCCCTGGGACATTTCTGCGACATGTTTGACTGTGCCAAATCCAGTCTCAGTGAGGATGTGTCCGCAGCGAAACGCGCCCTGGAGATTTCCGGGTTCGGGCGGATCGAGACGTCCGCGGGAGCCAAGGGGGGATTGAAGTACATTCCTTCCATTTCCAAATCGGCGGCGGACCGGATTCTGACGGAACTGGAGGACAAGCTCCGTGAAAAGGAACGCATTCTGGCCAATGGCTTTTTATACACGTCGGATATCATGTTCGGTCCGGGGATATCCAAAAGCGTGGGACAGATCTTTGCAAAGAAATTCGAAAACGCGGGGGCGGATTACGTGGTCACCGTGGAGACCAAAGGAATCCCGGCTGCCCTCATGACGGCGGAAATGCTGAATCTGCCGCTGGTTGTTCTGCGCCGCGAAAGCAAGATCTCCGAGGGC
>JAGATO010000026.1 GCA_017621195.1 Bacillota bacterium
CCAGTGCGCCAGTATAAATGGCCTTTCCGAGAATGGCGCTGTGAGCGATGTTCCTCAGCTTCTCGATCTCCCACAGGAAGCTGATGCCGCCGGAGGCCGTGATCTCCAGACCCTCGATGGTGCGCAGCTTCTCGTAAACTTCCATATTCGTGCCCTTCAGGCCGCCATCTCTGGAAATATCCGTATAGATGACGCATTTGACTCCCATGTCCCTGAGCTGTTCGCAGAAGGCATAGCTCTCCACGTCGGTGACAGTCTTCCAGCCGTTGATGGCAACCATGCCGTCCCTGGCATCCACGCCTACGGCGATCCGTTCTCCGTATTTCTTCACCATCTCTCTGAGGAAGGGAACGTTGGTCACCGCCACCGTTCCCAGGATGACGCGGCCTACGCCCAGATCCAGGTACTGACGGATTCGTTCTTCATCTCTGATTCCGCCGCCTACCTCCACAAACAGGCCCCCCTCTTCCACGATGGAACGGATCGTCCGGAAGTTCACCAGCTGTCCGTCCCTGGCGCCGTCCAGATCCACCACGTGAAGGTTGGAAGCTCCGGCCTCTTTGAATTGACGGGCCACGCCGACGGGATCGTCGTGATAGACCGTCATCTGATCGTAATCGCCCTGATACAGCCGGACGGCCTTACCGTCCCGCAGATCGATGGCGGGAAAAATCTTCATGCGCTTCTCCTTTCTCAGCCCTGCATCTCGGAAAAGGCCTTCAGCATGGAAAGGCCCACGGCTCCACTCTTTTCCGGATGGAACTGGGTTCCTACGACGCTGCCGGATGCCACCACGCCGGGCACTTCCACCTCGTACTCGGACACCGCCACCAGACTGTCCTCGCAGTGCTTTGCGTAATAGCTGTGAACATAATAGACGTAGTCGCCGTCCTTCACGTACTTCAGGATCGGATGGTCTTTCTTGATTTTCAGACTGTTCCAGCCCATTTCCGGAACTTTTAATCCAGTCGTTAAGTCATCATTTAAGTCACAGACTTCCCCGTGGATCAGACCCAGTCCCTGATGTTCGCCGTACTCGTAGCTCTTGTCGAAGAGCAGCTGCATTCCCAGGCAGATCCCCAGCATGGGCTTTCCGCCGGCCACCTGCTCCTTGATGGTATCTACCAGACCGGTGGCCTGCAGTTTTTTCATGGCGTCGCCGAAGGCTCCCACCCCCGGCAGGATGATCCGATCCGCCGCTTTGATTTCCGCTGCCGACCGTGTGATGGTATTCTCCAATCCCAGATAGCTGAGAGAGGAACTGAGGGAAAACAGATTTCCCACGCCGTAATCGATGATTGCGATCATGTTATATCCTTTCAGCGCAGCCATATGAAAGCCGCGCACCGTCTTTGCTACAGAATTCCCTTGGTGGACGGGATCTCATCCCGGAAGGTCTCATCGATGGAGCAGGCCTGGCTCATGGCCCGCCCCAATCCCTTGAACATGGCTTCGATGATGTGATGGCTGTTGGTTCCGGCCATCTGCTTTACGTGCAGCGTCAGGCCC
>JAGATO010000281.1 GCA_017621195.1 Bacillota bacterium
GAAGAATTCGTTCCGGTGGAACAGCTGGGAGATTATCAGGCTGACGAAGTATTGGACATGGATCATCACGCCATCTTCCCCGGCTTTATCGACGGCCATATGCATACGTCCGACAACATTTTCCGCGGCCTGGCTCAGGACGTGAACAACTGGATGATGTTCGGCCTACAGCCCTTTGCCAACGTAGGTACGCCGGAAGCTCTGGAAGCCGGCTCCAAGCTGGCGCTGGTGGAAGCCATCAAGTCAGGTACTACCACCCTGGGTGACTATCATCGCTCCATCGATGAGGCGGCTGCGTTCATCGACAAGGTGGGAGCCAGAGGAAACCTGGCCTACATGATCCGCGCCGCCAAGCTGAAGGTCTACAAGCCCGGCGAACTGTACGAGTTCGATGACGAGATGGGCGAACGCTTTTTACAGGAGAACATTCGCCTGTACGACAAGTGGCACAACAAGGGCGACGGCAGAATTCGGATCCTGTTCGGACCTCAGGGCGCTGACTTCGCCAGCCCTGAGCTGCTCTTAAAGGTGCAGAAGATCGCCAAGGAGAGAAAGACCAAGCTCCACGTTCACGTACAGCAGGGTGACCGCGAGACGTACCAGATCGTCAAGCGCTACGGAAAGAGACCGACAGCCTTCCTGGAGGAAATGGGCTATCTGGATGATACGCTGATCGCTGTCCATCTGACCGACTGCAACGACGACGAAGCAGCGACGATTGCCCGTCACGGCGCGTCCATGATCGTCAACCCGGCGTCCATCGGCATCATCGACGGCATCGTCTGCCCCAGCGTAGCGTTCCAAAACGCCGGAGGAAACGTGGCTCTCGGTTCCGACCAGGCGCCCGGAAACAACTGCCACAACATCATTCACGAAATGAAGAATGTATGCCTGTTCAACAAGATCAAGTACCAGAATCCGGAGATCATGCCGGCGTGGAGAGCGCTGCGGATGGCTACCATCGAAGGTGCGAAGGCCATCGGCGTGGATGACATCGTCGGTTCTCTGGAACCGGGAAAGCAGGCGGATTTCATCGCTGTCGATCTGAACGTACCGTCCATGCAGCCGGTCTACACCTATCCGATGAGAAACATCGTACCGAATCTGGTCTACTCGGCCCGCGGTTGGGAGGTTGCCCTGTCCGCTGTCAACGGAAAGGTCATTATGAGAGATCAGAAGGTACTGGCTGTGGACGAGGCCGAGCTGATCGCTGACGTGGCCAAATATCCCGAAGTATTGGGCAAGAACGCGGCGAAGGAGTTCTTCGAGATCCACGGAACTAACGCCCAGTTCATGGAGGAAGACAAGCTGTAAGAAACAGTAAGCTAAGGGACTTTTGAGAAAGCGGCCAGCCGCCGGGACAAAAGTCCCTTTCTTATGAAAGGAGACGCGGCTCGCGTCGCAAAAAAGATGCAAGGAGGAACTACCATGAAATCAGAAACATTGCAGAGCATAAAAGAGAGAAGAAGCATCCGTTCCTATCAGCCGGAGCAGATTAAGGACGAAGAGCTGAACGCGGTTTTGGAGGCCGGAACGTACGCGCCTACCAGCATGGGTCGTCAGTCTCCCAAAATGGTGGCGGTACAGGATCCTGCCACACTGAAACAGCTGTCCGAAATGAACGGGAAGATCATGGGCGAGGAGTCCGATCCGTTCTACGGAGCGCCCACCGCAGTCATCGTCTTCGCGGAAAGCGAAGAATCTCCTTATGTGGAAGACGCGTCTCTCGTCATGGGAAACCTGCTTCTGGCCGCTTACGCCATGGATCTGGGTTCCTGCTGGATCCACCGGGCCCGCCAGATGTTCAAGACGGAAGAAGGAAAGGCACTGATGAAGCAGTGGGGCGTTCCCGAGACCTACGCAGGCGTCGGTATCTGCATCCTGGGCTACCGGAAGGGAGACATGCCGGTGCCGAAGGAGAGAAAGGCGGATTATATCATCCGGGTGTGAGATGAAAAGAAAAACCTGAAAAACCGGGATTGAAAAATGAAAAAATCGCTTAGACCGCCGTGGAGC
>JAGATO010000027.1 GCA_017621195.1 Bacillota bacterium
AACACCAACCTGACCGACTTCTTTAGCTACGATAAGATGGTCGTTCTTCTGGTCTGCGCCGCGGTCATCCTTCTGATGCTTCTGTTCCGTCTATGCACTCAGTCCCTGGTCATCAAGCGCAGCGCCGTTTACATCCCCATGGCGGTCTACAGTGTCTTCGTGCTTTTGTCCTTCCTGACCTCCGAATACAAGGACTTCTCTCTGCTGGGCTATAACGACCGCTTCGAAGGAACCCTGCCCCTGCTGGCCTACATGGTGATCCTGTTCTTCATCATCAATACCGTCAACGGCGAAACCACCGTCCGGCGGATGGTGATCGGTCTGGTGATCTCCAGCGTAATCCTGTCGCTTCTGGGCATCTCTCAGGCGCTGGACATGGACTTCTTCCGCACCACCATCGGCCAGAAGCTGCTGGTTCCCAACTACACTCTGGAAAACGGTACCACCGCTTGGCAGGCCATCGACGCCGCGGCACAAAACGGCAAGCATTTCCTGGAATTCACCTTCAACGAACGCGAAATTTATCAGACCGTATACAACATCAACTACGTTTCCTTCTACCTGACGTTGCTGATCCCCCTGTTCGGCCTTCTGTTCATCCGTTCCGTCAACCGCGGAAAGGAAGAAGCCCTGTGGAAGAAGCTCGGCTGGGGCGTCATGTTCGCCCTGGTGCTGTACAACCTGATCGGCTCCGCCTCCTCCGGCGGCTATCTGGGCATGGCGGCGGTGGTAGTGCTAGCGCTGATTCTGCTGAACAAGCGCATCGCCCGCTGGTGGAAGCCCGTGGTCGTCCTTCTAATCATCACTCTGGCCATCGGCGGACTGACGGTGGATCGGTGGCTGCCTGAGCTAACCGGCTCGGCAAGGAGCATGACCACCGTGACCTACGCCGCTTCGGACAGCGATTCGGAAAAGAAGCTGGGAGAGCTGTCTCCCTGCCGCATCGATTCCATCGTCACCGGAGATACCTACGTGGACATCACCATCAACGGCGATATGTTCAGCGCCGTGGTGAAGGAAGAAGGCGGCGTGATCCGCAGCTTCATTCTGGAAGATCCGGAAGGCAACGCTCTGGCCATGGTTCCCACCGAAACTCAGGGCGTCTACGCCATCGATGACGATCGGTTCCGCGATTACGCCACGGTGGGCTATTCCAGCAACGAAGGCACCTTCTACATCGTGATCGGCACCTACGGCCACGACTGGTACTTCCCCATTACGGAAGACGGAATCCTGTACCGCAACGGCTTCGGAAACTGGGTACAGCTGGCTGAGACGGAAGCCATCGGCTTTGAAAACAACCAGGGCTTCGGTTCCGGACGCGGCTACATCTGGTCCCGGACGCTGCCCATGATGAAGGATACCGTCCTCCTGGGACACGGCGCCGACACCTTCGCCCTGTACTTCCCCCACAGCGACTACGTAGGAAAGTACAATTCCGGCACCTTCACCAACAACGTTGACATCATCGTGGATAAACCGCATAACATGTATATGGGAGCCTGGATCGGCACCGGCGGCGTCTCCGTCATCGCTCTGCTGGCCCTGTTCCTGATCTATCTGGTACAGAGCGTCAAGCTCTACGCCAAGCGCAGCTTTGATGAAAACGACCTGCTGACCTACACGGGCGCCGGAATCGCTCTCGGCATCTTCGGCTTTCTGGTGGCCGGACTGGTCAACGACAGTTCCGTTTCCGTCATGACCATGTTCTACGGTCTCCTGGGTCTGGGCATCGCTATCAACATGATCCTGAGCCACGAAAGGACTCCTTCCTTATGAAACCGTATCTCCGTTTGAAAACCGTTCTCGACACGGGCTTTGCGCTGATCCTGACCGTGATTCTGTCTCCGCTTCTGGTGCTGCTGGCGGTTTTGATCAAGATCACGTCGCCGGGACCGGTTCTGTTCCGTCAGACCCGCATCGGCAAGGACAAGAAGGAGTTTGAAATCTTCAAATTCCGCACCATGCGCACCGATACGCCAAAGGACATGCCCACCCATCTGTTCACCGACGCGGAACGGTTCATCACGCCGGTGGGCCGGTTTCTGCGCAAGTCCAGTCTGGACGAGCTGCCTCAGCTGTTCAATATCCTGCGGGGTGAGATGTCCTTCATCGGTCCCCGTCCGGCGCTGTGGAACCAGTTCGATCTCATCGAAGCCCGGGACCAGCTGAACGCCAATTCCCTGTGGCCCGGCATCACCGGCTGGGCGCAGATCAACGGTCGCGACGAGATTCCCATCGACCGGAAGGCTGCCTACGACGGTTACTATGTAGAGCACGTATCGCTGTGGCTGGATCTGAAAATTCTGCTCCTGACCTTTACCACCGTGCTGACCGCCAAAGGCGTATCCGAGGGCGGTCCCAAAAAGGAGGACTAACCCGTGCGCATCCTGATCGTCGGCCCCAACAGCTACATCGCCCGCAGCTTTTCCTCTGCATCCTCCGTCCATCACCCAGATTGGGTTCTGGACGGTCTGTCGGTCCGGGATGACCGCTGGAAGACCTGGGACTATTCCGTCTACGATTCGGTATTGTACTGCGCCGCCGTAGTTCATCGAAAGGAAACACCCCAGCTGACTTCGCTGGCCCGATCTCTCAACTGTGACATTCCCGTGGCCATGGCGGAGCTGTTCCGCGCGCAATCCCGGTCCGCTTCGCCCCAGTTCATCTATCTCAGCACCATGGCCGTCTTCGGTCAGGAGGGCCGCCTCGGAACGACCGTCACCATCGACGGCTCCACCGTCCCCGCTCCCAAAACTCTGTACGGAACCACGAAGCTGGCCGCCGAACAGGCTCTGCAGGCGGCGGTTGTCGCGCCGGGGAGTCCAGACTTCGCAGCGGCCAAACCGCTATCACTGGCCATCTTCCGGCCCCCTATGGTGTACGGGCCGGATTGCCCGGGCAATTATCAGCAATTGAAGAAATTTGTTCTGAAATTCCGAATTTTTCCCACGTTATCTAACCGAAGAAGTATGATTCATATCGACACCTTGGCCTCACAATTGATGGATTGTGTGGCGAATTGTCGTACAGGAATCTTTCATCCCCAGGAACCGGACTACGTCTGCACCGCCGATCTGGCCCGGAACATCGCCGCCGAAGCCGGTGTTTCCGTCCGGTTCTGCTCCCTGCTGAATCCCCTGATCCGGTTGGGCGCTCTCGTCCATCCCGCCTTTTCCAAGGTCTGGGGAAATCTGGTCTACTCCAAAGATATGGATGCGTCTTCGACTGCGGAGCAAGCGCGTCCCTTAGTCAGTATCATCATGCCGTGTTATAATATGGAGTCCTTTCTCCGGAGCACCATCTCCTCCGTCCAGGCCCAGACCTATCCCTGCTGGGAGCTTCTGGTGACGGATGACGGTTCCACCGATGACAGCCGCCGGATTCTGACAGATCTTGCGAGGGAAGACCCCCGGATCAAGCCGCTGTACCTCCCCCACAACAGCGGGATTGCCGCAGCCCGAAACGCAGGATTGGAACGGGCCTCCGGCCGCTACCTGGCCTTTCTGGATAGCGACGACCTGTGGATGCCGGAAAAGCTGGCGGTGCAGCTGCGCTTCATGCGAGAGCACAATGCCGCGTTCACCTATACGGCCTATGAGCGGGTGACAGAGGATCTGACCCTTCTCAACACGAAACAGGTCCCGGCGCAGCTCAGCTACCGGGACCTGTTGAAAAAGAACGAGATCGGTTGTCTCTCTGTGATGATCGATCGGGATAAAGTGGGCGATTTTTCCATGCCTCACAGGAAGCACGAGGACTACGCCACCTGGCTTTCGCTCCTGCGGACCACCGGCATTACAGCTTACGGAATTCAGGATCCGCTGGCCCGGTACGTGGTTCGCGACGGCTCTGTTTCCCGAAACAAGTGGCGGTCCATGACCTGGGTCTATGGAATCTACACCCAACAGGAAGGGCTGTCGCCGCTGACGGCAACGCTGTACCTGATGCGCTGGTTTTTTCGATCCCTTCGGGCCTGATTCGCACCGGTTTACACGCCGAACAGTTCTCGCAGCTGGTCGTCGGTCAGGCCGCCCAGCGCCGCGCTGTTTTCGGAAATCACCGCATCGGCCAGATTTCCCTTGTCCTCCTGCAGGTGCAGGATCTTTTCTTCAATCGTACCGTCGGCCACCAGCTTGTACACCTGAACGCTGTTTTCCTGACCCATGCGATAGACCCGGTCCGTAGCCTGGTTCTGAGCCGCCAGGTTCCACCAGGGGTCAAAGTGGATGACGATATCGGCGCCGGTCAGGTTCAGTCCCGTACCTCCTGCCTTCAGAGAGATCAGGAAAATGGGAACGCGGCCCTCGTTGAAATACGTCACGAGGTGCTGGCGAGCCGACTTGGGCGTCTGTCCCGTCAACAGGTAATAGCCGATCTTTTCCTGCTTCAATCGCTCTTCGATCAGCGCCAGCATGCTGGTAAACTGAGAGAACAACAGGATCCGATGGCCGCCGTTGATGGCCTCGTGGATCAATTCCATGCAGGCTTCCAGCTTGGCGCTGCCGCCGGTGTAGTTTTCGTAGCACAGAGCCGGATGGCAGCACAGCTGACGCAGCCGCGTCAACAGTGCCAATACCTGCAGCTTGTTGGACTCAAAGCCACCCTCGCAGATGGTCTGACCTACCTCCAGCTTCACCTTTGCCAGATTCGCCATGTACAGCTTCTGCTGCTCGCCCTCCAATGGGACGAACATGACGCTCTCCACCTTCTCCGGCAGTTCCTTCAGCACCTTTTGCTTCAATCGCCGCAGAATGAAGGGGCGAGCCTGATTCTGAAGCAGCTGGGCCGACGCTTCGTCGCCTTCTTCCAGAATGGGCCGCTCGTACTGCTGTCGAAACTGCATGTAGCTTCCCAGATACCCCGGCATCAAAAAGTGAAAGATGCTCCACAGATCGCTGAGCCGGTTTTCGATGGGCGTTCCCGTCAGGGCAAACCGATGATCGCTGTGCAGTGCCGTCACCGCCTTGGCATTCTTCGTGGTGAAATTCTTGATGTACTGCGCCTCATCCACAATGTGATAGGAAAAATGCAGCGATTCGTACAGTTCCACGTCTCGCTTCAAAAGATCATAGGATGTGAGGATCACCGTGTGCCGCCGTTCTTCCGCCGGAAGCTCTGTCAACTGGCGCAGCTGCTTTTTGCGAACCGCAGCCGTTCCGGAAATGGCCACTGCCGACAGTCCCGGGGCAAACCGCTTCAGCTCCTTTCCCCAGTTCCACACCAGAGAGGCAGGACAGACCACCAGCGCCAGGATATCGGTGGAGGCCATGTCTTCGGCAAGCGGCATCCCCTGCTCGGCCGCCGCTTCCTCCGCGGCGGACAGCAGCAGGGCGATGACCTCCAAGGTCTTTCCCAGTCCCATATCGTCAGCCAGAATCCCGCCGAATCCCAGGGTTGCCATGGTCTTGAGCCAGCGATAGCCGGTCTTCTGGTAGTCCCGCAGAATATTCTCCAACGATTCCGGTACCGGAATCTTCTCTTCATCCACATCCCGGATGGCCCGGACCAGCGACGTAAAGCTGCTGTCCCTCACCAATGTCAGGCCGCTGGCGGAGCGTTTTGCTACCTCGTCCACGTACAGCGCCCGATACCGAGGCAATACCGCCTGACCGGCCTTCATCTCCTCCTGGGTCAGCTGCAAGCCCGACGCCAGTTCCATGGCGTCTTTGATCTGACCGTCTTCCATGGACACGTACGCGCCGCTCTTCAACCGATAGTACTTGCGCTTCACCCGATAGGCGGACAGCATATCGGCCAGTTCCTCCGGCGGGAAACCCTCCAGCTGGAAGGTGACCTTCAGCAGGTCGCCGCCCACGGACACACCGGCTGACATCCTGCTCTTGGAAGGAAACATCAGGCGTTTGAAGCGATCCGTCACGAACATGCGAAGGCGGGGCGCCAGCTCTGCCTGCCCGCGCTTCAGAAATTCGTAGGCCATGTCGTCATCGTCGCGGATCACCAGCATGCCGCCGTCCAGGTCGATGTCGGTGAAATAGGGCTCCAGCAGCTGACACAGTCGCATCTCCTGAACGTCGTTTCGCTTGACGCCGGTGGACAGGCCCTGCGACAGGGATACCTCTGTGTTGGCGGAAGGCGCATCGTCGCCCATGTACATCTTCTGATTGTAGAGGTTGATCCGCACCGGGCCGTAATCGCCGTACAATCGCGCCGTGATGATGCCGCTCTGGGGGCTGTCCAGGTACAGCTGTCCCTCCATGTCCCAAGGCATGTTTCGATCGAAGATCCCGGTGTCGTTTCGCAGATCCAGCCATTGACGGATGTGACTGTAGACGTTGACGCAGAATCGTGTCAGGTCCTTTTCGGACAGGAAGACTTCACCCTCCGACTGTTCCAGCAGGTCCAGAAACGGTCCCATGGTGCGCATATAGGCACCGTCGCTCTTCCAGAGGATTTCGCTGTCCTGCCCTCCCAGCAGGTACATGTGATTCTTTCCCGATGCCCGAAACGGCAGCGCTTCCGTCCTCAGAATCACGCCGTCCTCCGCTTCTTCCATTTCCAGCTCCAACAGCGGCTCGCCCTCCATGACTTTCACCCTGGTGGAAAAGCCCTTCTCGAACCGACTGCGGGCTCCTCCTGCCCGGACGTTGTAATTGTAGCGATAGCGCTCCTGTTTTTCGAAGGTAAAAATTCGGCCGCTCAACAGCTCCAAAAACTGATCCACGGCCTGTCCCGTCAGGAGCATGCCCCGCCCCTGATTGGTGAACAAGCGGTCCGACAGGTCATCCAGCGTATGAAACGTCTGGGATTGTCCCAGCTCATAAATCTGTTGATACTGCTGAAGGAGATAGCGGATCAGCGGTTTGGACTCTTCGTCAAAGGCTTCCACGGAACCGCGAAAGCGCAGGCCTTTTCCGAAGACCAGTTCCTCGCCCGAGATGATACTGCGGCAAAAATCTTTCAGACTTCTCACCACATACTGCCGGTCTCGTCCTACAGTGAGCTTGACCCACAGCTTTCCGCTGTCCCAGACCAGCGTAGGTTCCACGCGGATTTGCCCCGCCTCCGCCCGGCTCTGTTCCTCCGCCCGCTGGGCGGTCTCCATGGTTTCCAGATACCGGCTCATGGCCGACGATGTGACACGGCGAGGCGTAGCAGTCTTGACCTTTCGCTCCGGAGCTGTCTCGGCAGTTGTAACGGCATCGGAAAAGTCCCGATACGGCATGGATTTCTGAAGCAGCTCCATCAGCTCTTCCATATCCTGTTGAAACCGACCGTCTTCATCATCCGCCGGCTCTTCCGCGCCGGCTTCCAGTTTGATCAGGGATTTGGCCGCGTCAAAGCTGCCGCCCAGATGACTGCCCAGCTGATAGGCTACAGCTGCCATGTGCTTACAGGGGCCGTCGTACTGGGAGAAGGCCGGGCAATCGCAGCTGCCGCCCACCAGGCGCAGCTCCTTGTCCAGCGTGATCTCCACGCGGTACGATGCCCTGCCGCTGCCCTTGACCCGGGCGGTATAGGTAAAGCGGTTGGGATTTTCCTCCGGCGCGGCCGCCACTTTGGTCACTCGTCCCTCTTTGAAATAGTCATATCCTCGCTGAATGATTGCACGTCGTTGGAACTTCACGGTTATCTCCCTAACTTTTCCTTCCATTCTCCTTCTTTGAAGCCGATCAGGACGAAATCGTCACCGATGAGCAGCGGCCGCTTCACCAACATGCCGTCAGTGGCCAGCAGATCCAGCTGTTCTTCTTCGCTCATCGCAGGCAGCTTGTCTTTCAGCTGCAGAGCCTTGTACTGCAAGCCGCTGGTGTTGAAGAATTTCTTCAACGGCTGGCCGCTGGTCCGATACCAGGTTTCCAGCTCCTCCCGACTGGGGTTATTCTCTTTGATGTCCCGGAACTCATAGGAAATCCGGTTTTCCTCCAGCCACTTCTGGGCTTTCTTACAGGTGGTGCACTTGGGATAGCAGATGAATTTCATGGCGTTCTCCTTTGCATAATTGATGTTTTTTCTCTGCATTCAGTGTATCACAGCCCGGATTTTCTGTCGATGTTCCGGCGGGTTTTTAAGGTGTTTTTTTGTAGACGCCGGTCTTTTTTCAACCCTTTTTCAGCAATTTTTCCTCCTGCGCTATCCCTTATTTCCTGCGGTTTATGCACTGACATGCACCGTCCATACGCTCCTTTCCATAATGTCAAATTATCTTCAGGAGGGGAGGGTAATTTGGTACAGATGTAAGACAAAAACTCCCCTTCGAAGAATTCTAA
>JAGATO010000282.1 GCA_017621195.1 Bacillota bacterium
CACCCCGATCGCGATCGAAGAAGGTCTGCGTTTCGCTATCCGTGAAGGCGGCAGAACCGTAGCATCCGGCGTTGTAGCAAAGATCAACGAGTAATCGGAACGATCGGAACAACGGATCATACAAATGATAAAATCGAAGAGCTGTCGCAGATGCGGCGGCTCTTTTCTTTTCTTGATTTCCTGGCGGAAACGGGGTATACTGATGACGATGTGACAATCAAAAGAAATTAAAAATGAAAAAAGAACGTCAAAAAGAATCAAACCGTGACGTCAAAGGAGGAAAATACCATGGGTATTACGTTGAAGGAAAATGGGTTACATGGATTTATCACAGAAGAAGAACTGTTGAAGCAGGACGCGCAGGCGCAGCAGTGCGCCGCGTGGCTGAATGACGGTCAGGCCGCCGGAAGCGACTTTCTGGGCTGGGTGGATCTGCCGGTCAATTACGATAGAGAAGAATACGAACGGATCAAGAAGGCGGCGAAGAAGATTCAGGGCCAGTGCGACGTGTTTTTGGTCATCGGTATCGGCGGATCCTATCTGGGAGCCAGAGCGGCGCTGGAATTCATTCAGTCGCCCATCTATAACAATCTGAAGAAGGATACGCCGGACATCTATTTCATCGGAAACAGCATCAGTTCCCGGGCACTGGCGGAAGTCATGTCCCTGATCGAGGGCCGGGACTTTGCCATCAACGTGATCTCCAAGTCCGGAACCACCACCGAACCTGCCATCGCCTTCCGTCTTCTGAAGGATCGGCTGGAGGAGCGCTACGGAAAGGAAGGGGCCAAAGAGAGAATTTACGCCACCACTGATCAGGCCCGCGGGACGCTGAAGCAGCTCAGCGACAGAGAAGGCTACGAGACCTTCGTCATCGCCGACGACATCGGCGGACGGTACTCCGTTCTCACCGCCGTAGGGCTTCTGCCCATGGCGGTTTGCGGCATCGATATCGACGCGGTGATGCAGGGCGCGGCGGATGCCAGAGAGAAGTATCAGGGCGGAACGGTCGCTGACAACGATTGCCTGCGCTATGCGGCGATTCGCCACTGCCTGATGAACAAGCGCCGCGACGTGGAGATCCTGGTGAACTACGAGCCTGCGCTGGTCATGTTCGGCGAGTGGTATAAGCAGCTGTTTGCCGAGAGCCACGGCAAGGATAAGAAGGGAATCTTTCCGGTCAGCGCCAACTTCTCTACCGACCTGCATTCCATCGGCCAGTATATTCAGGACGGCGCCGACATCCTGTTCGAGACGGTGCTGTGGATCGAAAACTCCAAGCACGACATCCTGATCGAAGAAGAGGCAGAGAACATGGACGGCCTCAATTTTCTGGCAGGGAAGTCCATGCAATACGTCAACAGCAAGGCATTCCAGGGAACGCTGCTGGCTCACGTGGACGGAAACGTGCCCAACATCGTTTTAGAAATTCCGGAGGCGGATGCCTACCACTTCGGCTATCTGGTCTACTTCTTCGAAAAGGCCTGCGGCGTGGGCGGTTACATGCTGAACGTGAATCCCTTCGACCAGCCGGGCGTGGAGAGCTACAAGAAGAACATGTTTGCCCTGCTGGGGAAGCCGGGCTACGAAGAGATGAAGGACGCACTGGAGCAGAGATTGCTGTAAGAGGAGAGAGCATATGAAGATCGTAGTTTTGGACGGCAACACCGCCAACCCGGGAGATCTGAGCTGGAGCGGTTTTGAAAAGTACGGCCAGCTGACCGTATATGGGGTCACGGATTCTTCCAATCCCCGAGAAGTGATCGAACGCATCGGCGATGCGGAGATCGTCATCAACAACAAGACGCTGATGATGAAGGACGTACTGAACGCCTGTCCTTCGGTGAAGTACATCGGCATGCTGTCCACCGGCTACAACGCTGTGGACTGGGAGGAGGCCGCAAGGCTGAACATTCCCGTCACCAACGTTCCCGGCTACGGTACTATGACCGTGGCACAGCACGCCATGGCGCTGCTTTTGGAGGTGACCAACCGGGTAGGACACCACAACGAAGCGGTGAAGGGTGGACGCTGGGAAACCAGCAGCGATTTCTGCTTCTGGGACTATCCGCTGATGGAGCTGGACGGCAAGACCATGGGAATCATCGGCTACGGCAGCATCGGTCAGGCCCTGGGTCGCATGGCTCAGGCCTTTGGAATGAAGCTGATCGTCAACAGCCGCCATCCGAAGCCGGAGTGGAACACCGACACCTGTCGATACGGAACGCTGGACGAGATCTACGCTGAAGCCGACGTGATTTCGCTGCACTGCCCGCTGCACGCCGGGAACGAAGGGATGATCAACCGGGAGTCCATCTCGAAGATGAAGGACGGCGTCATCCTGATCAACAGCGCCCGGGGCGGTCTGGTGGTGGAGCAGGATCTGGCGGACGCGCTGAACAGCGGCAAGATCTACGCCGCGGCGGTGGACACGCTGCGCAGCGAGCCGGTGGAAGCGAACAACCCGCTGGTCAACGCGAAAAACTGCATCATCACGCCTCACAATGCCTGGGCGGCCAGGGAAAGCCGCCGGCGCATCATCGAGATGGCGGAGGACAATCTGCGGGCGTTCCTGGAAGGAGCGCCGAGGAACGTAGTTAACGGCGTGGGTGCGCGGTAGGAGACGACGGCGGAAGCACCGGGGAGGAACAAAGTGAAACCAATCTTATATCTTTTACTGGCAGTGGTGATCTGGAATCTGATCACGTTTCTGATGATGGGCTTCGACAAGAGACGGGCGGTCACAGGAGGCTGGCGCGTTCCGGAGAAGCGGCTGTTTCTCTGTTCGTTTCTGTTCGGCGGCGTGGGGATTGCCCTGGGTATGTCGGTCTTTCGCCACAAGACCCAGCATCTGAGTTTCCGCATTCTCGTTCCCCTGTCCATCTTCCTCAACGGCGCCGTCGTAGGTGCGCTGCTGTGGTATTTGCAGCCGTGGAAATAGAGGGACGGAGCGGAAAATCCGCTGAAAATCCCATTTTCGCTCTTGCTTTTTTCCGCATCATCATGTATACTATTTGTAGTCAAAAGACGAAAACCGGCCGATAGGGCCGGTTTTAAATTGCGAAAAACGCTGCCGCAGGCGGCGGAGGAGGAAGTCATGGGCTACCCGGAAGTGGTAAGGCATTTTGAAGAGCGCGGTCTGACCAACGAGATCATTCTGCTGGACGTCAGCACGGCGACGGTGGAGCTGGCTGCGGAGGCGCTGGGGCGCCAGCCCGGCGAGATTGCCAAATCCCTGGCTCTGGAGATGAAGGACGGAAGCGTCATCGTTTTAGTGGTGGAGGGCACGGCCAGAATCGACAACCGGAAGTTCAAGGATACCTTCCACTGCAAGGCAAAGATGCTCTCCTTCGACGATACGCTGGCGGCTACGGGACATCCGGTAGGCGGTGTCTGCCCCTTCGGTCTTCCGGAAGGCATCGGCGTTTACCTGGATGAGTCGCTGAAGCGCCACGCCATGGTATTCCCGGCGGCAGGAATACCCAGCTCTGCGGTGGGATTTGAACCGGATGCGCTGGCGGCGGCCACCGACGGCCAGTGGGTCTATGTGACGAAGGATCCGGAATAAAATTTTCGCAAAAACCGTACGCGAACTGTTGACATTGACAGGTTTGTATGGTATGTTTATTGGGTGACACTATGGTTATTACGCGCGATGTGCCGTGATGAAGATAGAACGAAAAATACAAATGGAGGACAGTCATGAGAGTTAAAGTTACGTTGGCCTGCACCGAATGCAAGCAGAGAAACTACAACACGACGAAGAACAAGAAGAACGATCCCGATCGTATTGAACTGAAGAAGTACTGCAGATTCTGTAAGAAGACCACGGTTCACAAGGAAACAAAGTAATTCGCCTTTGGGTCGAAACTGTTTAGGAGAAAAATTATGGCAGATAAGAATGTAGCCGCTAAGAAGCCGGGAATGGGCGCTTTCTGGAAGGGTGTCCGTACCGAACTGAAGAAGGTCGTTTGGCCGACCAAGAAGGAACTGAAGAACTACACCATCGTAGTTATTGCGGTTTGCTGCGCATTTGCTCTGGGTTTCTGGATTCTGGATACCGTATTCCTGAAGCTGCTGGAGACGGTCATTGGAGTCACTTTATAATCGATAAGTAAAGGAAGTCCGAAATGTCAGAAGTAAAAACAAATGTAACGGAAGCAGATCAGCTGCTTGCGGAACTGACGGATGCTGTGGACGGCAGTGATCTGAGCAAAAAAGCAAAGTGGTATGTAGTTCACACCTACTCCGGTCATGAAAACAAAGTAAAAGTAAATATGGAAAAGATGGCTGAGAACAGAGGTATGCAAGATCTGATCCTCAGCGTGGTAGTTCCTACGGAAGACCGGGTAGAAATCAAAAACGGACAGCGAAAAGTCAAGACAAGAAAGATTTTCCCTGGCTATGTACTGGTAAAGATGGTTGTTACCAGTGAATCCTGGTACCTGGTTAGAAATACTCAGGGTGTTACC
>JAGATO010000283.1 GCA_017621195.1 Bacillota bacterium
GTACGACGAAATGAAGCTGTTCGACGAGATCTTCGGAACCTCCGCTCTGGAGGGGAAAAACGTGGAGGATCTGGTGAAGGCCGTCAGCACCAGAATGCCGGAAGGTCCCATGTACTTTCCGGAGGACATGGTTACCGATCACCCGGAACGGTTTATCGTCAGCGAACTGATCCGCGAGAAGATCCTTTTGTATCTGCAGGATGAGGTTCCCCATGGTGTGGCCGTGGAGATCGAATCCTTCAAGGAAGGCCCGAAGCTGACATCCATCGGAGCCGTGATCTACTGTGAGAGAAAATCCCACAAGGGGATCATCATCGGAAAGGAAGGAAAGAAGCTGAAGGGCATCGGCAAGAGCGCCAGAGAGGAAATCGAAGCTCTTCTGGGAACCAGGGTCTATCTGGAACTGTGGGTTAAAGTGAAAGAAAATTGGAGGGACAGCGATTTTGCGATCAGCAATTTCGGCTACAAGAACGAATAGTCGGACGGCGGCGGTTGCCGCAGATTGCAGCGCTGCAGGTTGACGCAGGTGTACACGGATACGGAAGGAATCATCTTACGACAGACGAAGACGATGGGCGGACGGCGGATGCTGACGCTGTTTTCCCTGAAATACGGAAAGATCAGCGCCGGAACCGGGATCAACGAACGGGGCAAGGGCAAGAACGCCCTGGCCATGCGTCCGTTTACCCACGGCCGCTACGAGCTGTTCAAAAACAGGGATACGTACAACATCAACAGCGCGGAGGTGATCCGCAGCTATTACGGCATCGGCGAAGATCCGGACAAGTACATGACCTGTGCTTACATCCTGGAATTCACGGAAAAGCTGCTTCCGGAGGAAGAACCGTCGCCCCGGCTGTTTTCTCTGCTGACGGAGTTCTTTTCAGTCATGGAGCAGCGGAAGAACCGGTTTCTGACGCTGGTCATCGCATACCAGCTGAAGGCCCTGGCCATCTGCGGTCACGCACCGGCTCTGGACGGATGCATCCGCTGCGGCAGCCGGGAAACGGCGTCTCTGCTGGACGTGAAGGAGGGAGGCATCGTCTGCCAGGCCTGTGCAGAAAAATATCCGTCAAATAATACCAAGGATTCGTTGATTTATGAAATCAATTTTGGTATAGTAAACATATTAAGATATTTTTTGGATCACCCCCTGAGCAGCTTCGAGAAGCTGGCGCTGGACCCGCCTCTGGAGAAGCTGTTACGGGCGATTATAAAGGATTATATCGAGTATCATCTGGATGTGGGGCCACTGAAAAGTGAAGCCTTTCTTCCGATGTAATAAAATGAGAAAAGGCGGTGGAATTATGGAAATTACGTTAGAAAAGATTGAACTGGTGAAGGATCGTACCGGCGTCAGCTACAAGGAAGCGAAGGAAGCTCTGGAAAAGGCCGACGGAAGCGTTGTGGATGCGATTATCGCCATCGAAGAGACCATCGACATTAACAGCAAGAGCAAGTTGGGGGAACAGGGCTCCGCTGTGATCGAGAAGGTGAAGGAAGCGATCCGCAAAGGAAACGTTTCCAAGATCACCATCAAGAAGGACGATGAGGTCCTTCTGAACCTGCCGGTGAACATCGGCCTGGTAGGAACGATTCTGTTCCCGTGGGCTGTGATCGCCAGCACCATTGCCGCGTTCGGAACCAAGTGCACCATCGAGCTTTTGAAGGATGACGGCGAAGTGATCAACGTGTCCGAAAAGGCCAACGAAACCTTCGGAACCGTGGTTGAAAAGGGAAGCGCCATCGCTGAAGATGTGAAGGAAAAGGGCGCCGACGTGATCAACAACGTGAAGGACAAGGCCACGGAAGCGATGAACCGCGCCAAGGACGTGGAGATTTTTGAAGCGGAAGAGTTTGAAGATGCCGTGGATGAAATGATGGAAGCCGTAGACGGTCTGACCGAAGACGACGGCATGTGCGATGTGGATGACGAAAGTCTGTAACAAGATTTAATTTTATATGGAAAGTGTGGAAATAACGAAATGGCAAAAGATTTGACAATGGACAAAATCGTTGCTCTGGCCAAATCCAGAGGTTTTGTGTACCCCGGCTCCGAGATCTACGGCGGCCTGGCCAACACCTGGGATTACGGCCCCATCGGCGTAGAGCTGAAGAACAACGTGAAGAGAGCGTGGTGGAAGAAATTCGTTCAGGAATCCAAGTACAACGTAGGGTTGGACGCTGCGATCCTGATGAATCCCCAGACCTGGGTTGCTTCCGGCCACGTGGGCGGATTCGCCGATCCTCTGCTGGACTGCAAGGCCTGTAAGGCCCGTTTCCGTGCGGACAAACTGATCGAAGACTACATGAAGGAAAGCGGTCAGGAAGTGGTAACGGTGGACGGCTGGTCCAACGAAAAGATGGAAAGCTACATCAGAGACAACGGGATCAAGTGCCCGGAATGCGGAAAGAGCGATTTCACCTCGATCCGTCAGTTCAACCTGATGTTCAAGACCTTCCAGGGCGTTACGGAGGATTCCAAGTCCGAGCTGTTCCTGCGTCCCGAAACGGCACAGGGCATCTTCGTCAACTTTAAAAACGTAGCGAGAACGACCCGGAAGAAGATTCCCTTCGGCATCGCTCAGATCGGAAAATCCTTCCGAAACGAGATCACCCCCGGAAACTTCACCTTCCGTACCAGAGAATTTGAACAGATGGAGCTGGAATTCTTCTGCCAGCCCGGAACTGACATGGAATGGTTCCTGTACTGGAAGGAATACTGCGTCAACTGGCTGAAGGCCCTGAGCATGGATATGGACAAGATCCGTCTGCGGGATCACGAAAAGGAAGAGCTGTCTCACTACA
>JAGATO010000284.1 GCA_017621195.1 Bacillota bacterium
AATACCTGAAAAAGACGAGGGGAAAGAACAACATCAATCTGTTCCAGAACGAAGTGGACTTTGCCCGGTCCTATCTGGCTCAGGCGGGGATCATCGACAAGAGCGTCCGGGGAGTATGGACGCTGACCGATCAGGCGGACGAACTGACCTTCGACGATGCGACCGTGGAACGGATTCTGAACTCGTGGAAGGCGGAGCCTAAGGCGAAGAAAAACGACACGGTCAATACCATGGCGGATGACGACGTGGAGAAAATCCACTTCTGGATTTATGCGCCCGGAGACAACGCATCCCAGTGGGATGCCTTCCGCGACGCCAGAATCATGGCCATCGGCTGGGACGAGCTGGGCGATCTGAGGGAATACGAGACGAAGGATGACATGCGGGAGAAAATGCAGGAATGCTATGAAGCCGACAAGTCCTATCGCAACACGGCCCATGCCACGTGGCAGTTCTGCAACGAGATGAAGCCGGGAGACGTGGTCTTCGTCAAGCGGGGCCGTACGATGATCCTGGGAAAGGGCATCGTGGAATCGGACTACGAATTTGATCCCGACCGCAGCGAATACAAACACCTGCGTAGGGTGAAGTGGCTCTGCAGCGGTGAGTGGAAAAGTCCCATTCAGCTGGCCATGAAGACGCTGACCGACGCCACGGCCTACATGGATGACGTGGATCAGCTGAACTCTCTCTTTGAAGGAGACGACGATGACGACGAGACGGAAACCGTCGTGGATTATCCGGCATATACGAAGCAGAACTTCCTCAGCGAAGTCTACATGGATGAGGAAAAGTACGATCGGCTGGTGAAACTTCTGCGCCGAAAGAAGAACATCATTTTACAGGGAGCTCCCGGCGTAGGTAAGACCTTCGCCGCCAAGCGGCTGGCCTATTCCATGATGGGCGTCAAGGATATCAGCCGCGTAGAGATGGTGCAGTTCCATCAGAGCTACTCCTACGAGGATTTCGTCGTCGGCTATCGTCCCACGAAAACGGGCTTTGATAAAAATTACGGACCCTTTTATCACTTCTGCTCCCGTGCCCAAAACGACAAGAACAACGATTACTTCTTCATCATCGATGAGATCAACCGCGGAAACCTCAGCAAGATCTTCGGCGAACTGTTCATGCTGATCGAAAGCGACAAGCGGGGAGCGGAGCTGAATCTGCTGTACGTCAATGAATCCTTCTCCGTACCGCCCAACGTTCACATCATCGGTATGATGAACACGGCGGACCGGAGTCTGGCCATGATGGACTACGCCCTGCGTCGCCGATTCTCTTTCTATGAATTCGAGCCGGCTTTCGATACCGCAGGATTCCGGAAGTACCAGAAAACCCTGGATAATCCGAAGTTCAATCGGCTGATCGACTGTGTCAAAGAACTGAACCGGGCCATCGAAGAAGATCCTTCCCTGGGCCGCGGCTTCCGCATCGGTCACAGCTACTTCGTCATCAATAAGCCCAAGGATGCGGATGATACCTGGCTGAAGGAACATATGGACGACGACTGGCTGAACGACGTGATCGACTTCGAACTGATTCCTCTGTTGGAGGAGTACTGGTTCGACGATGGGAAAAAAGTGGAGGAATGGACGGAACGGCTGAAGCTCTCCCAGAGAGAGGAACGTTTGAACAGAGAGACGAAAGACGGCGAAGACGAAGCGTAAGCCGATGGAGAGCGGAACATGATACCTGTGAAAAACATTTATTACATGCTCTCCTACGCCTTTCGGGTCCTGCGGGAGCAGGAATACCGCAACGTGGCCACGGAAGAATTCGATAATGTTCTGGAACTCTACGCCGCGATCCTGATCCGCGGAGTAACTCTGCAGGTCAAGAGAGGATTGGGACGGTCCTACATTGCCGAAACCGATGAACTGGCATCTCCCCGGGGGAAATTCGATCTGGCTCGTTCCATCAAGGAGCAGAGCCTGCGGAAAAAGCGGCTGGTCTGTACCTACGACGAGTTTTCGGTGGACTTCCCCATGAATCAGATCCTTCGATCCACCGTGGAGCTACTGCTGCGGTCGCAGTTGTCGGCTGCCAGAAAGAAGGAACTGCGGAAGCTGATGGTCTACTTTGGAGAAGTCTCCTCCATCGACCTGTACTCCGTCAACTGGAACATGCGGTTTCACCGCAACAACCAGTCCTATCGGATGCTGATCGCCGTCTGTCATTTGATTTTTAAGGGACTGCTTCAGACGGAGGAGGAAGGCCCCGTTCGACTGATGAGCTTTCTGGACGATCGGACGATGAATCTCTTGTACGAGAATTTCCTCTACGAATACTTCCGTCAGGAACATCCGGAGCTTCAGGTTTCGGCTCCGGTAATCCGGTGGCAGCTGGACGACGATATGAGGGACTTTCTGCCTCGCATGGAGACCGATGTCTATCTGACACGGGGCGACCGGATACTGATTCTGGACGCCAAGTTCTACAATCAGGCTATGCAGGTTCAGTATGGGAAGTATAAAAACCGTTCCGGAAATCTGTATCAGATCTTCACCTACGTGAAGAACAAGCAGTATGAGCTGGAACTGGAAAATGAGGATCGGAAGAAAGCAGGCGAGGCGCCGCTGGACTTTCAGGTGGCCGGAATGCTGCTTTACGCCATGACCGACGAAGAGGTACACCCCGACCAGGAGTACCGGATGAGCGGAAACCTTATCAGCGTCAAATCCCTGGATCTGAATCAGGAATTTTCACGGATCCGGCGTCAGCTGGATGACATCGCGGAGGAATATTTCGGATCGTGATGTGGAGCTGGAACAATAGACACAAAGCTGAGAACGGGAATAAAGTTGAGAATAGCCACAGAGAGAAAGATGTGGTATGATAATAAAAAAACCTGACCCGTCTTCGGACGATGAAGGAAGGGTCGGAGAAACGAGGAGGAGAGTTTATGTTTCCGGAATTAAAGAAGAAAAAGTACCAGCTGGATAAGGAAGAAGCAGAACGGATCCTGAGAGACGGCGTGTACGGCGTTCTGTGCCTGTTGGGTGAAAACGACTACTGCTACGGCGTTCCTTTACATCACGTCTATCTGGACGGAGCCGTCTATTTCCACTGCGCTCCCCAGGGCTGGAAGCTGAATGCGGCCAAACATCATCCCCGGGTTTGCTACACCGTGGTGGATCAGAAGATGGTCATCCTTGAGGGAGAACGGGATACCCGCTACTCTTCCGCCTGCGCTTTCGGAATCATCTCCGAAGTGGAGGGCCGGGAGGAAAAGGCAAAGGCGCTGCGGGCCATCATCGAGAAGTACGATCCGGTGAGTCATAACTGGAACGAAGAGTACGTCAAAGGCCCGATGCCGGTAGGTATCTGGAAGGTTCAGGTGGAACATTTCGAAGGGAAGTCCTCTTTCCTGGAAGGAGACATCTAAGGCCATGGAAATTCACAAGGGACTGGTGGAACTGGCGGGCTACGGGGTGCACTGGAATGGAACCAGCGTGATTCCCGTGGAGCTTTGGGCCGATGACACGAACTGTAAAATCCGATTTGGCCTGGTGGACGACGAACAGAACATACAGGAAGTGATACAGCAGGGAACTCACGAAGACTTCGTCTTTTCCTCCGAAATTCTGGGAATAAAATATAAGATC
>JAGATO010000285.1 GCA_017621195.1 Bacillota bacterium
GCAAGCCTCATTTCATATTCGGTGGAAGCCCTGCGTCCATGGCGCAGGGCCACCGATCGAAGTTGACGGAAGCGCGGCGCCGCCCGCCGCGCTACCTCTTCACCTCTTAACGCCGCGCCACAAAAAACCCCCACCGTGGAACAGGAAGTTCCGCGGTGGGGGTTGTGTGATAGCGTTGCAGCATCGAGAATTATCGAATCAGCAGGCTGTGACCGGTCATTTCTTCCGGAATTTCCAGATCCATCAGATCCAGCATGGTGGGAGCCAGATCAGCCAGAATGCCGCCATCGGCCAGCTCCACGGTTTCGGCAGGATCCATGACCATCAGAGGAACGGGGTTCAGAGAGTGAGCGGTGACGATGTGTCCATCCTCATCCAACATGCAGTCAGCGTTGCCGTGGTCCGCCGTAAGGAGCAGTCGGCCGCCGTGAGCCTTCAGCGCTTCGGCAATCCGACCGACGCAGATGTCCACCGCTTCTACGGCCTTGACAGCAGCGGACAGAACGCCGGTGTGGCCTACCATATCGCAGTTGGCAAAATTCAGAATGATGGCGTCGTAGGATTCCCGTTCAATCTGTTCGATGACGCGATCGGTGACTTCAAAGGCGCTCATTTCCGGCTGCAGGTCATAGGTGGCAACCTTGGGCGACGGGATCAGGATACGATCCTCGCCGGGATTGGGGACTTCAACACCACCGTTGAAGAAGAAGGTGACGTGAGCGTATTTCTCCGTTTCGGCGATGCGCAGCTGCGTCTTACCCAGGTCGGACAGATACTGACCCAGCGTATTGTTCAACGATTGGGGCGGAAATGCGACCCGGACATTGGGCATGGAAGCGTCGTACTGAGTAAAGCAGACGTACATCAGATCATCGACGGTCTTTTTCCGCTCAAAGCCGGAAAACTCGGGATCTACGAAGCAGCGGGTAATCTCCCGGGCGCGGTCGGGGCGGAAGTTGAAGAAGATGAAAGAGTCACCGTCGTTGACCGTAGCCACCGGACCGTTTTCATCCGTGATCACCGTGGGGTGGACGAACTCGTCGTTTTCTTCCCTCAGGTACGCCTTTTCCACCGCTTCCGATGCGGAGGAGGCCGTTTCACCTTCGCCCAGAGTCATGGCGTCGTAAGCCTTTACCACACGCTCCCAGCGGTTGTCCCGATCCATACCGTAGTAACGGCCGGAAACGGTAGCGATGGCGCCAACGCCTGTTTCCTTCATGAAGCCTTCCAGGGATGCAACGTAGGTTAGGGCACAGCGGGGCGGTACATCGCGGCCGTCCAGCAGAGCGTGGACGAATACCTGAGAAATTCCCTTCTGCTTCGCCATATCGATCAGAGCCATCAGATGGGAGATGTGGCTGTGAACGCCGCCGTCGGATAACAGGCCGCACAGATGGAGGGCACTGTCGTTTTGAAGTACGTGGTCCATGGCATCGTTCAGAGCGTCGTTATCGAAGAAAGAGCCTTCCTGGATGGACTTCGTGATCTTGGTCAGCTCCTGATAGACCACGCGACCGGCGCCGATGTTCAGATGGCCTACCTCGGAATTTCCCATCTGCCCGTCAGGAAGGCCGACGGATAGACCGCTGGCGCCCAGCTGGGTGTGGGGATTTTCACGGAACAGACGGTCCAGATTGGGCTTATGGGCCTGGGCGATGGCATTGCCGGGACCGTCAGCTGCCAGACCAAAACCATCCAGAATCATTAGCATTGTATTTTTTTTCATGATAGATACCTCAGTTTTCTTTCGGATCGGTGATGGGACAGAGGCGATGGTTCGGGCTCTGTCCACAATCTTTTCTGTTATATTATCTTATCTTATCTTGTCTATTATATCGTAATATTATCTCAGAAGGAAGGGTCATAAACGAAAAAAGTTTCAAATTTGTTCACGAATGATTGAAGTTGAAAAAAATTGGTCGAAAAAACCGGATTTATGGAAAGCTGGGACAGTCCCTGCCAACTGTGTTATAATGGGGTAAGCGGCCCTGAGATCCGGATGGATGAAGCTGAGTCCGGTCAGGCGAAGGGGCTGATGAATTGGGCGAATCGGATGGGAAAGGCAAGCCGTACAAATCGAGAGATCCAGGCGAATCAGGAGGAAGCGAACATGCAGTGGAGCGAAAAACAAAAGGAAGCCATACAGGACAGAGGACACAATCTGCTGGTTTCGGCTGCCGCCGGTTCCGGAAAGACAGCGGTGCTGGTGGAGCGGATCAAAGGGCTTCTGCTGGAAGATAAAGTACAGCTGAACCAGATGCTGATCGTCACCTTCAGCAACGCTGCCGCTGCGGAAATGCGGGAGAAGATCGCCAATGCGCTGCAGGCGGAGATGGAACGGGAGGACTGCGATCAGGAGAAGCGAAGATATCTGCGCGGCCAGCTGAACTCCATGCACAAGGCCAATATCAGCACCTTCCACGCCTTTGCCATGGAGGTGATCCGTCGGTATTTTTATCTGATCGACGTGGAACCCAGCTTCCGCATCTGCGACGAAGCCCAGAAGACCATCCTGCAGGATCAGGCCATGGAGCAGCTGTTTCAGGAGGAATTCGACGAAAAGAGACCGGAATTCATCCGATTTTTGGACTGGTATGCCACGGGGAAGAGCGAACAGGACGTCAAGGACATGATCGCTTACGTCCACAATTTCATTCAGAGCATTCCGGAGCCTTTCCAATGGCTGAAACGTGCGGCACAGGATCTGGCCATGGACGAAGAAGCCTTTCGCAGTACACCGGCCTGGAACTACCGAAAGGCGCAGAAGGAACGGCTTTTGCAGCTTGCCCTGAAGTATTTTCAGCGGGTGTATGATCGGCTGGAAGAGGAAGGGATAGCGACGCTGCTTCCCAAGGCCAAAGCCGATCTGGACGGGGTTGAGGCAAGGCTTGCGGCGGACGTAAAATTCTCGGTCTTTGCTGCGGGAAAGGCGGATAAAGAGGCCTACGCTGCCGTCAAGGAAGAGATCGGCGCTTTGCGAAACAGAGGAAAGGAGCTGTGGAATCAGGCCTGGACCGTGTACGGAGATCAGGATCTGTCCCAACAGGTGCAAATCATGAACGCAACGGCCTGGGCGGGAGAGGAGCTGTACCGACTGACGGAGAAGTTCGACCGGCTGTACCGGGAGAGAAAGCGGGAGAAAAACCTTCTGGATTTCAGCGATATCGAGCACTATGCCCTGCAGATCCTCCGGAATCCGGAGGCGGCGGAGGAATACCGCCGGAGCTTTGCCTGCATCTTCATCGACGAGTATCAGGACAGCAACGTGATCCAGGAGGAACTGATCCGCTGCATTGCCAGAGAAAACAACGTATTCATGGTAGGAGACGTCAAGCAGAGCATCTATAAATTCCGGCTGGCCGAGCCGGAAATCTTTCTGAACAAGTACGAACGGTATCGCCAAAGCGAAGCGGAGGGGAAGAAGATCGACCTGAATCTGAACTTTCGCTGCAAGGGAAACATCATAAAGACGACAAATCAGATCTTTGAAGAGATCATGACCAGGGAGAGCACGGGGATCACGTATGACGAGGATGCGGCTCTCTATCGCGGGCTGAGCTATGAGGGGGAGCTTGACTATCCCACCCTTCTTCACATCGTGGACGTGAAGAGCGGAGCGGAGGACGCCGATCCGCGGATCGCCGAGCTGGCTTCTGCGGAGGTGGAAGCGCTGCAGGCGGCCCGCATGGTAAAGGAGGCGTTGGGAAAGCCCATCTACGACTGCAAGAAAGAGCAGATCCGACCGCTGCGGAAGCGGGACGTGGTCATTCTCCTGCGGGGCATCAAAAACTACGGCGACCTCTATGCCAAAGCGCTCATGGAACAGGGCATCGAAAGCTTCATGGACAACAGCGACGGATACTTCGATACGCTGGAGATCCAGATCTTCCTGAACCTCCTGCGGATCGTGGACAACAAGCGTCAGGACGTGGCCCTGCTTTCCGTGCTGCGATCTCCCATCTTCGGCCTGTCCATCGGTCAGCTGGCGCAGATCCGGGCGGAACAGAAAGAAGGGTCCTTCTACGATGCGCTGGAAGCCATGGCACGGCGCAGCGAAACGGAGGAGGCGATAACGCCGTTGGCACGGCAGTGCGCGGCTGTTCTGGAACGCCTGGCGCTGTGGCAGGAGAAAGCGTCATTCCTGCCGCTGGCGGAATTTCTCCAGATGCTCATCGAAGAGACGGGATACGGAACGTACGTAGGAGCCATCGCAGGCGGAACGCAGCGGCTGGCTAACGTAAACGCCATGGTGGATAAGGCCATCCAGTATGAAGCATCCTCGGGAAAGGGGCTGTTCGGTTTCATCCGCTACATCGAAGCCATGCAGCGGGGAAAGGTGAAGACCGGTCAGGTGAAGATGATCGGCGAAAACGACGACGTGGTCCGAATCATGACCATTCACAAGAGCAAGGGACTGGAATTCCCCTTCGTCCTCATCGGCGGTCTTGGCCGCAGCTTCAACCGACGCAAAGAAACGGCCAAGGTGTCCTGCCACAAGGATCTGGGGTTGGGTCTGCGGTACGTGATGACGAAGGAACACGCGTATCAGAAGACCATGGTCAAGCAGCTGATCGATGAAAATCTGGTTCAGGATGATATGGCCGAGGAAATACGCATCCTCTACGTGGGATTCACCAGAGCTCAGGATAGGCTGATGCTTCTGGCGGGAGTGAAAAATGGCGACAGGTTCCGGGAGCAAAAATCCCTTCGCCTGCCGGAGGATGGCATGGGAGCCGGGTGCTATCTGGATCTGATCTTCCCTTGGACGGGAGGAGAGGCGATGGAGATCCGGTATTCCGACCGCTCGCTTCTGTCCGCCCAACAACAGGAAGACGATCTGCGGTGCAGTGAGACGGAGATGTACGTGGAAGGTGGCTTTGCGGACAGCGGCTGCGACGATGAGGTGAGAAAAGAGATCGACCGCCGCCTGTCCTTCGTTTACGAGGACAGCGGAAGAAACGGCCTGAAGACAAAGTACACGGTATCCGAGCTGGCTGCCCGGCAGAGGGAAGCCGCGGCGCAGAGCGACGGAGCGGAGGCAGAGGAGCGCGGCAGATCACTGAAAGAGACGGCTGCGCCGGACTGGCGCGAAGCGTTTGCCGCACGGCCCGCCTTCCTGGAAGCCAAACAGCTGACGGCAGCCGATCGCGGTACGATTTACCATCGGGTCATGGAGTGCATTCCCTTCGATCGCCAATGGACCGTGGCCCAGGTGCGGGACTTTCTGAAGGACATGGTGAAGCGGGAGCTGATCACTGCGGAGGAGGCACGGTTGGTGGTGCCGGGGCGGATCAGCGGATTTTTCCGTTCTCCTCTGGGAAAGCGCATCGTAGCAGCGAAGAAAGTGCAGAAGGAAGTGTCCTTCAACCTGAAGATGGAAGAGGACGGCCAGATCATCACGGTACAGGGTACCATCGACTGTTATTTTCCTGAAGAAGACGGCATAGTTTTAGTGGACTACAAGTCCAATTTCGTGGATAATAGAAGGGAAGAAGAGGATGTGCAGCGGCTGGTCCGCTGGTATGAGCCTCAGCTTCAGATGTATCGCAAGGCGCTGGAAACCATTTCCGGATGCCATGTGAAGCAGATGTATTTATATCTGTTTTCTGCGGGGAAGGCGATGGAGCTGCCGGTCTCCGGGAAAGAAAGGAGCCAGAATGGCACAGCAGAAGAATAAGATCACCGTCATCGGTCATAAGAATCCGGACACGGATTCCATTTGCTCGGCCATCGCTTACGCAGCGATGAAGAACCGGATCGATCCGGACAATCAATACATAGCCCGCAGGGCGGGACAGCTGAACAACGAGACCCAGTTCGTCCTGCAGAGGTTCGGCGCGGCGGTGCCGGAATACGTGTCCGATATCGGAACGCAGGTATCGGATATTCAGATCCGCAACGTGGCCGGCGTCAGCCGTACTATGTCGCTGAAGAGCGCCTGGGAAAAGATGAAGGGAGCCAATGCGGTGACGCTTCCCGTCACCGACGGAACGAAGCTGGAAGGCCTGATCACCATCAAGGACATCGTCACGTCTTACATGGACGTGTTCGACAGCATGATCCTGGCTCGGGCAAAGACGCCGTACCGCAACATTCTGGAAACCCTGGAGGGAACCATGATCACCGGCGAC
>JAGATO010000286.1 GCA_017621195.1 Bacillota bacterium
ATCCGACCAGAAAAGCAATTATAAACAATATCAGCGTCCATGCCGCAAAGCTCTTTCTCTTCATTTGATGGACCCTTCCCCATTCAGATATGCCAACAGCTCTTCGGCGTTGGTATCCGGCTTGACTTTGGGCATGACCTTTTCGATCATTCCCTGCTCATCAATGAGATAGGTAGAGCGGACCACACCCATGCTGACCTTGCCGTAAAGCTTTTTCTCCTGCCAGACTCCGTAAGCCTGGATGGCCTGCAGTTCCGGGTCAGAGAGCAAGATAAAAGGCAGACTGTACTTCCCGGCAAATGTCTGGTGCGAGGCAACAGAGTCTTTGCTGATGCCGATCACCACCGTATTTTTTGCCTGAAACGCCGGGAAACTCTCCCCAAACGAACATGCCTGGCGAGTACAGCCAGGGGTGTTGTCCTTTGGATAAAAATACAGAACGACCTTTTTTCCTAAAAAGTCAGAAAGGCTGATTTGATTTCCGTTCTGGTCCGGCAGTGTAAACTCCGGCGCTTTTATTCCGATGTCCAACATGATAAACACTCTCCGTTTCTAAAAAATCGCTGAAATCGTACGCCCAACGACACGATGCCGGGGCCATACGACTCAGCGATGCAAAATTCTCATGCTCTAAGCGATAATTTCCTACTCGGCTCCTGCGCTATGCAAAGAATCCCTCCGCTATGCGAAGATCTCCTCCACCGCGGAAATGATGTGGCGGATCTCATCATCGGTGTGAACCGCCGACAGGAACATGGCTTCGAACTGGCTGGGTGCCGCATAGACGCCGCGGGCCAGAAGGCCACGGTACCACTGACCAAACCGCTCCGTGTCGGAGGACTTGGCCTGGGCGTAGCCCGTCACCGGCTGATCGGTGAAGAACACCGTCAGGACGGAACCTACGCGGTTGACCTTCGCCGTGACTTCTGCCTTCTTCAAGGCGTTCCGAAGTCCCTGATCCAGCATGGCGCCCCGCCGCTCCAGTTCCTCGTAGATGGAAGGCGTCGACGCCAGAATTCGCAGCTGAGCCAGACCGGCTGCCATAGCTACGGGATTTCCCGACAGCGTACCTGCCTGATAGACCGGGCCCAGAGGAGCAACCAATTCCATCAGCTTCCGGCTGCCGCCGTAAGCGCCCACCGGCATGCCGCCGCCGATGATCTTTCCGTAGGTCACCAGGTCGGCCCGAACGCCGTAGTATTCCTGAGCGCCGCCGGGAGCCAGACGGAAACCCGTAATGACCTCGTCGAAGATCAGCAGACTTCCGAACTCATCGCACAGCTGACGCAGTCCTTCCAGAAAACCTTCCTGGGGAGGAACCACACCCATGTTGGCCGCCACCGGCTCTACGATCACCGCAGCCACCTGACCGGGATTGGCTTCCATCAGGTGGCGGACGCTGATCAGATCGTTATAGGTGGCCGTCAGCGTATCGCCAGCCATCTCCGGAGGAACTCCGGCGGAATCGGGAGCACCGCCGGTGAGAGCGCCGGAACCGGCCTTCACCAGCATGGAATCGGAATGACCGTGATAGCATCCTTCAAACTTGATGATCTTGGCACGACCGGTGGCTCCGCGTGCCAGACGGAGGGCCGACATGACGGCTTCCGTACCGGAATTCACCATGCGCACCATCTCCACGCCGGTCATCTCGCAGACCAGCTGAGCCATCTCCACCTCCATGGCCGTGGGAGCGCCGAAGCTGAGACCCTTCTTCACCGCCTCGGATACCGCCTGCTCCACCGCTTCGTTGCAGTGGCCCAGGATCAGCGGACCCCAGGAATAGATCAGGTCGATGTACTCCGCTCCGTCCACATCCCAGACCCGGCTTCCCAGACCCCGATCCAGAAAACGGGGATACGTTCCCACAGCGCGGCAGGCCCGCACCGGCGAATTGACGCCGCCGGGCATCACCTTCTGCGCCGCTTCAAACAGCTGTTCCGAACGAGTCATCATCCCAGTTCTCCTTTCCGCATGGCTTCCGCCAGCTCCTTGGCAAAGTAGGTGATCAGAATATCGGCTCCTGCCCGGAAGATGGATAGAGCGCTTTCGCACATGACGCGGTGCTCGTCGATCAGGCCCTCCTTACCGGCGGCCTTGATCATGGCGTATTCGCCGCTGACCGAATAGGCAGCCAGAGGCAGATCGAAATTGTCGGTGCATTCCCGGATGATATCCAGGTAGCTGAGAGCCGGCTTCACCATCAGAAGATCGGCGCCTTCCTCCACATCCAGGGCGCATTCCTTCAGTGCTTCCTTTCTGTTGTGGGGATCCATCTGGTAACCGCGGCGGTCGCCGAAGGCCGGAGCTGAACCGGCAGCATCGCGGAAGGGACCGTAGAACGCCGAAGCGTACTTGGCCGAATAGGACATGATGGGCGTCATGGCATAGCCGTGGTCGTCCAGAATCTGGCGGATGGCAGCCACACGGCCGTCCATCATATCGGAGGGCGCCACCATATTGGCACCCGCCTGAACGTGAGACAGCGCCGTCTTCGCCAGCACTTCCAGCGTCTTGTCGTTATCCACCTCGTGATCGTGGAGGATTCCGCAGTGACCGTGATCCGTGTATTCGCACATGCAGACG
>JAGATO010000287.1 GCA_017621195.1 Bacillota bacterium
TAGGCGCTGAAGGTGCCCGTACTGATGAAGGGAGCAGGATCACCATAGCCTATGACCTTGCCGTTCTCATCGGTGATAAACTTGCTCTTATGCACATACACCAGGTTAAGTTCCTTCAGATTCGTGCAGTTGTAGAAGGTATAACCCGCGACGGTTACGACCTTATTCTTGCTGTATACGGTAACCTTCTCCAGAGCGGTGCAGTTAGCAAAGATGTAGTTACCCATGGGATCCAGCTCAGGATCGGTATGACCATAGTGATTGAAAATATTGTTGATGCCGTAAGGCAGTTCAATCTCCTTCAGCTTACTGCAGCCGTAGAAGAACTTGGCGCCCAGCTTATTAGAATTATACTCCAAATTCTCAAAGACTACCGTTTCCAGCTGCTTGCAGTTTGCGAACACGCCCTCGCTAAACAGATCCGTGATCTGTGCAGAGATAACCAGATTGACAATACCGGTATTGGCAAACATATAAGGCGCAAACTTCTTCATCTGGCCGGGCAAAATCGGTGTTTTGATTCCGGTGATTTGCTGCCGTTGATGCGCCCAAGTAACACGAGCAACCTCTTCCACAAAATAGCGTTCCTTCGGAGTGGCCTTGTAGTAGCGGATGCCAAACTGGTCGCAGATATTGAACAGCAAATCTGTAAAAGCAAGTTCTTGCTCATTGGGGACGGAAAAATACCCACCGGCTTGCTGCGCCAGAATATCAACCTGATGCGGACCTATCCCAACGAGGCTGAACTGCGAAACCAGATGGCCATCATCAGCAATGGTCAGGTTCACATGGCGAACCTGTGTGTAGAGGCGTCTCACACCGTCAACGGTGTATCCTCCCTTCACAGCGGAATCATCCGCGACGATCTGTTCCGCGGCTTTGCCCGGATGACGCCGGAGAAGTTCACCAACGTGACCAACGGAATTGCCTATCGCCGCTGGCTCTGTCAGGCCAATCCCCAGCTGGATGCCCTGATTGAAGAACTGATCGGACCCGGCTTCCGCAAGGATGCCGACCGGCTGGAAGATCTGATGAAGTACAAGGATGACGCCGCCGTTCTGGAACGGCTGGCGCAGATCAAGAGAGAGAACAAGCTGCGTCTGGGACAGTATATCAAGGACCATAACGGCGTTACGGTCAACCCGGACTCTATCTTCGACGTACAGGTAAAGAGACTGCACGAATACAAGCGTCAGCTTCTGAACCTGATTCATATCATGTATCTGTACAACCGGATCAAGGAAGATCCCTCCGTGGACATCCAGCCCCGCACCTTCATCTTCGGAGCCAAGGCGGCGGCAGGATATTACATGGCCAAGGAGATCATCCATCTGGCGCATTGCCTGGCTGCCAAACTGGAAGCCGATCCTGCGGTTCGTGACCGGATCCGCATCGTGTTCCTGGAGAACTATTCCGTTTCTCTGTCGGAACTGATCATGCCTGCGGCGGAGGTTTCGGAACAGATTTCTCTGGCCGGAAAGGAAGCGTCCGGTACCGGAAACATGAAGCTGATGATCAACGGCGCCATCACCCTGGGTACGGAAGACGGAGCCAACGTGGAGATCCATCAGGCCGTGGGTGACGACAACATCTTCATCTTCGGCATGAAGGTGGATGAAGTGAAGCGGCTGATGGACGAAGGAAGCTACAGTCCGTTCTCCATCGTTCAGAGCGATCACAACATCAGCGAGGTGATCCGCCTGATGAGTCAGGGCTTCGGAGGAGAGCAGTTCCGCGATGTGATCAGTTCTCTGACCACGGGCTACAACGGTGCAGCCGATTCGTATTTCGTATTGGCCGATTTCAATTCCTATCGTCAGGCGCAGGAACGGGTGGCTGCCACTTATCTGGATCAGAGAAAGTGGAATTCCATGTCCTTGGTGAACATCGCCAAGGCCGGCATGTTCTCTGCGGACAGAGCCGTCAGGGAATATGCGGAACGGATCTGGAACATTCAGCCTCTGCCTGAAAAATAATCCCTCACCCATAGCACAAGTAGGAGGATTCTTATGCTGCGTTATCATTCGCGGGATCAGAAATACAAGAAACCTTTCGGAGCGGTGGCCGCACAGACGGCCATCGCTTTTCACGTTGAGTCGTCACCGGAAACCGGCTTCTGCCGGCTGATCCTGCGCAGAGAAAGCTGCTGCCGCGGAGAAGAGGATCAGGATTGGACCGTTTCCGGAATCGACGGAGGCGTCATGGATCAGGACGGTCAACCGCTGCGGATCTGGAACTTCACCTTTACTCCGGAGAAGGAGGGACTGTACTTCTATTCATTTCGAACGGAAACGGAGGAAACGCCTACCTGTCAGCTGACGGTGTATTCTCCGGAATACCGGACGCCGGACTGGCTGAAGACAGGCCTGATGTACCAGATCTTCCCGGACCGATTCTGGCGTTCCGAAGCCTATGAAGCGCCGGTCATCGAAAATAAGACGTACCGGATGCATCAGACCTGGGGAGAGCTGCCGGATCAGGGGCCGGACGAAAACGGCGTGATCTGGAACAACGACTTCTTCGGCGGAAACCTCAAAGGAATTCAGGAGAAACTGCCGTACTTGGCGGAGCTGGGCGTGACGGTCCTGTACCTGAATCCCATCTTCGAGGCCTTCTCCAACCATCGGTACGACACGGCCAATTACCGGAAGATCGATCCTATGCTGGGGACGGAAGAGGACCTGCGGGAGCTGTGCGCCGAGGCGAAGAATCAAGGAATCCGCGTGATTCTGGACGGCGTATTCAATCACACCGGATCTCACAGCATCTACTTCAATCGGGACGGAGCCTACGACTGCGTGGGCGCCTGCCAGGGACCGGAATCGCCGTATTACCGGTGGTTTCAGTTCAAGCACTTTCCCGACGATTACGAGTCCTGGTGGGGGATCAAAACGCTGCCTTCGGTCAACGAAGAAGAGGAAAGCTACCTGGATTACATCCTTCGAAGCGAGGATTCGGTGATCAAGCACTGGATGAAGTGCGGGATCTCCGGCTACCGGCTGGATGTGGCAGACGAGCTGCCCGACGTATTTTTAGACGAGATCCGGACCCAGGTAAAGAACATCGACGGCGACGCCTGCGTCCTGGGCGAGGTGTGGGAGGATGCGTCCAACAAGATCGCCTACGACCAACGTCGAAGGTATTTCCAGGGAAAACAGCTGGATAGCGTGATGAACTATCCGCTGAAGGACGAGCTGATCGACTTCCTGCTGAAGCACGGTGACGGCGAACTGTTCATGAACCGGATCTGCA
>JAGATO010000288.1 GCA_017621195.1 Bacillota bacterium
TGGCGATTACGTGCTGACCGGCGGGGAGATCCCCGCTTGCATCCTTGTGGATGCCGTAGCGCGGCTTGTGCCCGGCGTGCTTGCCGATGACGAATGCTTTGAAAAAGAGAGCATTGCAAGCGGTCTTTTGGAATATCCGCAATATACGCGCCCCTTTGATTTTCACGGAAAAGAGGTGCCCGAGGTGCTGATCTCGGGACATCACGAGAATATTGATAAGTGGCGGCTGGAGCAGTCGCTGCGGTTGACGAGAGAGCGCCGTCCCGATCTTTGGGAGGCCTATCTGGCTCAGGAGGACCGACT
This sequence comes from Bacillota bacterium, assembly GCA_017621195.1. Classification (GTDB taxonomy): domain Bacteria; phylum Bacillota; class Clostridia; order Peptostreptococcales; family Anaerovoracaceae; genus RGIG446. The sequence continues at coordinate 304 of JAGATO010000288.1, forward strand.
GACCAAGCAGGAACGAAAGCTGCTTCTGTCGATTCTTGACGAAGAAAATCAATGAGCGAACACCCCTCAGTTGTTGAAAGACTGAGGGGTATTGTGCTATAATAATAGAATACACCAGGACAAAAGGGGACAAGCGGAGGATGGAAGAAGAAAAGAAGACGCGACACCAAAGGCGCAATATCTTCATCGTGTTATATGCCGTGGTGATCGCTGCGCTGGTAGCGGTCATCTACGTCCTGCCTTCCGTGTCGGATGCGTTTACGCCCACGGTGATTTTGGAATACGGTAAGATGCAGGTGACGGACGACGTGGTATGCTACATCGTCAGAAACGAACAGGTGATCACGGCGGATCGATCCGGAACAGCCACTTACTACGTGGAGGAAGGGACGAAATCCCGCAGGGGAGCCCGGATCATGGATATCGACGGCAGCGGTTACACCTGCCCGGCCACCGGCGTCATCAGCTACTATTACGACGGGCTGGAAGCTCAATATACGCCGGAGACCATGGAGACAATGGAACTCCTTCCTCTGCCGGAGGACGAAGAGGATGAAGAAAACGTGATTCCGGAGCCGGAAAACATCTATCGAAGCAGCGTCGCCGCGGGTGAGCCCATCTACAAGGTGGTGGACAACACCGTCTGGTACGCCGCCTGCCGTGTGGAGAGCGCTTCCATCGTCAAGTATCAGAAGGGATCGAAGGTGTCCATCGTCCTTCCGCTGGATACGGTTCAGGGAACGGTAGAACAGATCCTGGACAAGGGAGATTACTGGATGGTGGTCCTGAAGTTCAATCGGTATTATGAAGATATGCCGAAGCTGCGCCGGCTGGAAGCCACGGTCATCACCTCGGACAACAGCGGACTGATCGTGCCCAACGAAAGCCTGACTCAGGAGGAGGGCGTCACCGGTGTCTACGTAAAGGACATCAGCGGCGATTACAATTTCACACGGGTGAAGGTGATCACCACCGACGGCGAATATTCCCTGCTGGAATCATCATCCTTCACGGAAAAACAGGAAGACGGAACGACCATAAAGGTGTCCACGGTGGACATCTACGATGAAATACAGAGAAAACCTCCCTCCAAACCCAGGACGGACCCCACAGGCGATGAGGAAGCCGATCCGGAAGGCGAAGCGCAGGGAGAATCATAAGGAGGTAACATCATGGGAACGATTCGAGAGAACATTGAACGAATCAACGCAGAAAAAGAGCAGTTTGCGGCGGCCTGCGGAAGAAAGGGCGATTCGGTCTTGCTGGTTGCCGTATCCAAAACAAGAACTCCGGAGGAGATCAACCAGGCCATCGACGCCGGGATCACCGATATCGGCGAGAACAAGGTTCAGGAAGTGATGGACAAGTTCGACAGTGTCAAGCCTGTCCGCTGGCATCTGATCGGTCATCTTCAGACAAATAAAGTGAAGTACATCATCGACAAGGTCTGCATGATCCACTCGGTGGATTCCATGAAGCTGGCCCAGGAGATCGATAAGCGCGCTCAGCAGCACGGATTGACCATGGACATTCTGATCCAGGTCAATGCGGCTCAGGAAGAATCCAAGTTCGGGATCACCACCGACGAGACTCGCCAGCTGATCCTGGACATTCTGGATCAGTGCCCCAACATCCGCATTCGCGGCCTGATGCACATCGCGCCGTTTGCCGAAAACCCCGACGATGTGCGGATCTACTTCCGACAGGTGAAGGAGCTGTACGACCAGTGTGCAAAGATCGATCATCCGCACCTGGATTTTCAGTACCTGTCCATGGGCATGTCCCACGACTTCGGCGTTGCCATCGAAGAAGGATCGAATCTGATCCGCGTGGGTACGGCCATTTTCGGCGAACGGGACTACAGTAAGAAAAATCAGTAGAAAGGAAACACACATGGGCGTTTTTGGAAAGTTCAAAGAACTGATCGGCATCGAAGAGATCGATGACGAAGAATACTACGAAGAGGAGCCAGTCGAAGAAAAGAAGCCGGAGGTTCGTCAGAACAGCTTCACGCAGCCGGCTCCCGTAAAAGAGGGAAAGGATAACAGGGTGATCAACATGCAGAACAATACGTCGGTCAACCGCATTACGAGTCAGTTTAAGATGGTTGTCATCGAGCCGAAGACCTTCGATGAAAGTCCCAAGCTGGTGGACAACCTGAAGGCAAA
>JAGATO010000289.1 GCA_017621195.1 Bacillota bacterium
CCCGCCGGGAAGACCTTCATTTCGTCGATGGTCTGTACAAACGGCAAGATCTCTTTCATCGTATCCAGATCGTTTCGATAAATCAGTTCTTCCAGGAGAGATCGATCCAGATAATAGAATCGCTCCGCAGGATCCATTCCGCACTTCATCATGGCTGTCAGCGCGCTTTTCTTCCCTTCCTGGTAGGCATATTGTAATGCGGGTATTGGGCGGACACGATTGGCGATATCCATATCGCCGTCCAAGGGTTCTTCCATCGGTACACTATCCCTCTTCTTTCGCCGAAACAGCGCATCCACGGCCATGTCATCGTCTGCGTCGATCAGGGCGTAAAGATGCATTTTCTTTTTTTTCGACAGATCGAAAAAAGACAGATACGTTTCGTTTCTCTTCATATCAATCATGTGTAACCTCCCACTTCTGTTTTACGAGTCCAGTATAGCGGAAGGACTGCCGCCATTTTTCGGAGGTACGTCTTCTTTGGAAAATAACTATTCCATAGCCGTTCATTTGTGGTACAATAAAAATAACTTTGTAAGATATTGGAGGTTCTCATGGCCCAGAAACAACGGAAAACAAATCTCATGGAAGATGACAACAGAAGCGACGACTTTATCCTCAGCGATTCCATGCTTACCCTTTCCCGGATCGCTGTCTGTTTGAAGAGCTTTGGCGAAGAAGAGTATTTCAAAGTCACCGAGTTGCTAACCCGATTGGAACGGCGCTACGGTGAAGGAGTCCTTTCCAAGGACACCCTGACAAAAGCTCTGACCATTCTGGAAAACGAAACGTCAAAACCTCATTCTATCTTCGATTTCGTCCTGGAAAAATACATCCGGCGGGGAAAGGAATACGTTCTGTTCGACGACTATCTGGACGAGATCGATGCCCAGGGCGACAACGAGGATAATTCCAGAGACCAGCGTCCCGGTACCAGCTACTATTACCGGGTTCTGCCGGACGTTACCAAAGCGGAAGTAAAAATGCTGGCCGATGCCATCAGCTCCTTCACCATGCTGACCATGGGACAGACCAAAGTCCTGTTGGAGGATCTGAACCGTCTCTCCAACGATCCTCAGCATCACCTGATCACCAACGTCAAGGATGACGGCTACCCCTACAAGCTGGACGATAATCAGCGTGCTCAGGACATCATCAACAGCATCGACACCGTGATGCAGGCCTTGAAGAAGCATCGCTGTATCGCCTTCGACTATTATCAATACGTTCCACGGAAGGTTTCTTCCGCGGCCTACGAGCTGGCCTTTGAAAAGCGCAGCCAGCAGAGAATTCACCCTGCCTTCTTCGTCTGGTCCAACGGGTATTACTATCTGATCGGAAAGTCCATCGGTCGCGAGTCCGAGGATTTCATCGTCTTTCGCGTCGACCGGATCCGCAATATGACACTTTTGGAAAAGACACCTGCTTTGGAATTCAACATCAATCCTGCCAGATACCGGGACGAAAATCCGGTGATGTACGGTGGATCCAAGGAAGAGATCGTCCTTCGCATCCATAAAAGCCGGTTAAACAACGCTGTGGATGCCTTCGGAAAGAATTTCATGATCCAACCCAGCAGCTTCACCGATCCTCAGACCGGACTCTCCGACCAATGGATCGAACTGCGCTTCATTGCAAATCCCAAAGGCGTAGCCCTCTGGGCAACCCAGCACTGCACCGAATGCTGCGTGTTGAAGTCCGATCATCTGGCCCGGACCGTAACGAACAATCTGAAATCCGGACTGGCTCTATACGAATCCGAATAACGCAATATAATACCCTTTCGGACGCAGTTCCCGTTCGAAAGGGTATTGTTTTACGCTTCGATCATATTCAACTGACGTTCCTTCAGACAGGCCACCGTCACCCAATCGGGGATCGGCGGTTTAAAGGACAGATCTTCTTCGGGAATCACGAATACGGTCTCGTATGATGTGGGCTGTTTGGGAAAATCACCGAACCCGTCGGAAAAGTAAAGAAATCCCTTCAGTTTCTCATACCCTTCCTCTTCGGTTACCAATTGGTTGACTCGCTGAAACACCGGCCGAAAATCGGTTCCTCCACCGCCGTATACGCGGAAATGAGAAACGTAGTCATCGAACTGTTCTTTGGTCCGAACCTCCACTTCCTTTTGAATTCCACTGTCACACTGAATCATCCGCAGTCGGAACGGACGACCCTGAAGCTCCATATCTTCTACCGCCTTCTTCGTCTGGTTCAGAAATTCGTCCAGAGTCGATCCGCAGCAGGAACCGGATGTGTCAATGGCGATGATAAACGTTTCCACCAGGTCCATATCCCTGTATTCGTTGTATTCCACGATGGGCATATCTCCATAGAGGTTCAGCCCTGTCACATACCAGGACAGATCCATCGAATCCATGTCGATCCTCATGACTTCCACGGGGACGGTAAACCGCCGAA
>JAGATO010000290.1 GCA_017621195.1 Bacillota bacterium
ATTCTGGTGGTGCACTTCATTCTCCCGGCGATTTTGTCCGTGATCTTCTATCAGCTTCTGTACAAGGCGGGAAAGATCAAGGACGGCGACTGCAAGCTGGAAGTATAACAAGCCGGAGCATGATCCGAAAATTATTCGAAAATATACCATTAAACCTGAAACGGGGCTGTCGAAAGACGGCCTCTTTTTGTGCGATCGTGTTCGGCTGGTGACCGCGGGAAATCCCTGTTAAAATAAGGCTATCGCAATCCCGCCGGCTTTAGACAATGAGCGGTTTATAAATTCGGAATTGTTTTACAAATGCGAATAAACCATGTATAATAAGGTAGATGGCGGCCGAAACGTGCAACGCCAAAGGAAAGTATATGAAATTATATTTAGGAGGGACGATTGCATATGAACGAGAAGAACTATCTGTTAGCCACAGAACTGCGCCATGAACTGCACGCGCATCCGGAGCTATCCATGAATGAGGCCTGGACGAAGCAGCATCTGATAGAGTTTCTGAAAGAACATACGACGAAGTTTGAAATTGTAGATCGTGGACTGTGGTTCTACGCCGTATATCGGGCGGAACAGCCGAAGAAAAAGATTGCGTTCCGCGGTGATTTCGATGCGATCCCCGTAGAGGACGATATCGATGCGCCTTACAAGTCCCAAAATGAAGGCGTAGGTCACAAGTGTGGTCATGACGGTCACGTGGCAAATCTGTGCCTCGTAGCTTTGGAAATTGAAGAAAACGGATGCGACAACGACGTCTATCTTGTGTTCCAGCACGGTGAAGAGATCGGCGGCGGCGGTGAAGCCTGCGCCGAACTGATGACGGAGGAGGACATCGATGAGGTGTACGCGTTCCACAATCAGTCCGAAATGCCCCTGAACGCTGTGACCCTGCGAAAGGGAACGCTGTGCTGCGCCTCCAAGGGAATGGAGATCACCCTGGTGGGAACTCCGGCTCACGCCAGCACCCCCGAAAACGGAAAGAACCCTGCGCTTGCCATTGCGGCGTTGATCAACGCGGTTCCCGGATTTATCGATCCTGCGAACCACAAGGGAGTGATCCTTGCCACCGTCATTCAGGTGGATCTGGGTGAACGCGCCTTCGGCGTTTCCGCTCACAAGGGCCAGCTGCTTCTGACCATCCGCGGTGAGATCGAAGAGGAAATGGATCGGCTGCAGAAGAATCTAGAGGATCTGGCAAAGGCTCAGGCCGAGAAATACGGATTGGAATGCTCCTTCGCGTATTACGACGTATTCCCCGAAACCGCCAGCACCGACGCAGAGGTGGATAAGGTGATCGCGGCGTGCGATAAGCTGGGCGTGCAGGTGATCTATCAGGAACAGCCAACCAGAGGTTCCGAAGATTTCGGCTACTATACGAAAAAAGTGCCCGGCGCCATCTTCTGGCTGGGTAACGGAGAAGATCACCCGCCGGTTCACGATAAGAAGTTCGACTTTGTAGACGAGACCATGAAGACGGCGACTGCGCTGTTCTTGGAACTGGCAAAATAGACGGGAGAATCCTATGAACGAAAAGAATTTTGAGAAGGCGAAACAGCTGCGTCGGGAATTGCACGCTCATCCGGAGCTTTCCATGGAAGAGGTGTGGACGAAACAGCACCTGATGGAGTTTCTGAAGGAAAATACGACCAGATGGGAAGTCGTGGATCGGGGTCTGTGGTTCTATGCGGTGTACCGCGGAGCTGCTCCGAAGAAGAAGGTTGCGTTTCGCGGTGACTTTGACGCCATTCACGTAAACGATGATATCAATGCGGAATGGAAATCGCAGAACCCCGGCGTTGGCCATAAGTGCGGACACGACGGCCACGTATCCAACCTCTGCCTGACGGCGCTGGAAATCGAAGAGCAGGGCTGCGACAACGACGTATACCTGGTGTTCCAGCACGCGGAGGAGATCGGCGGGGGCGGCGCGGTCTGCGCCGAGCTGATGACGGAGGAGGGCATCGACGAGGTGTACTCCTTCCACACGGGTTCGGCTCTTCCGGTGAACGTAGTCAAGACCAGAGCGGGTCATATGAACTGTGCCTCCAAAGGAATGGAGATCAGCTTCACGGGTGTTCCGGCTCACGCCAGTACGCCGGAGCATGGAAAGAATCCGGCCTTTGCCATCGCGGCGTTGATCAACGCCATTCCCGGCTTCATCGATCCGGCCACCCACAAGGGACTGATCCTTGCCACCATCATTCAGGTGGATCTGGGAGAGCGGGCCTTCGGCGTATCAGCTCACAAAGGGAAGCTGCTTCTGACCATTCGGGCGGAGCACGAAGCAGAGCTGGATGAACTGCAGGACAATCTGGTGAAGATGGCACTGGCACAGGCGGAAACGTATGGACTGGAATGTTCCTTCGCCTATTATGACGAATTTCCGGAGACCGTCAACCACGAGCAGGGTGTGAAAAACATTCTAGCTGCGGCTGATCGTCTGGGGCTGGAACACGTGGATATGCCGGAACCGAACCGGGGTTCCGAAGACTTCGGTTACTTTACGAAAAAGACCATGGGGGCCCGGTTTTACATCGGAAACGGCGTGGATTATCCGCCGATTCACGATGCCAAATTCGATTTCGTGGACGATCAGATGAAGACGGCCACTGCGATCTTCCTGGAACTGATCAAATAGAGGGCGAAAGGCGAATGTCCAAAACAGAACGAGAGGCTATCGTGCCATAATCAATAGAAAGAAAGGACAAAAAATGAACGAAAAGAATTTCGAGAAAGCAACACAGCTGCGCCACGAGCTGCACGCCCATCCGGAACTGTCCCTGGAGTAGAAGTGGACGAAGCAGCACCTGATGGACTTCATGAAAGAGAACACTACGAAGTGGGAGATCGTAGATCGGGGTCGTTGGTTCTACGCCTATTATAAAGGAAACAAACCGACGAAAAAGGTTGCGTTTCGCGGCGATTTCGATGCGATCCCCGTTTTGGATGACATCGATGCGGAATGGAAGTCCCAGTTCCCCGGCGTAGGCCACAAGTGCGGTCACGACGGTCACGTATCCAACCTCTGCCTGACGGCCATGGAGATCGAAGAAAACGGCTGCGACAACGACGTCTATCTGGTGTTCCAGCACGCGGAGGAAATCGGAGGCGGCGGTGAGGAGTGCGCTGAACTGATGACGGAAAAGGGCATCGACGAGGTCTATGCGTTCCACAACAAGTCCGGATTCCCGATGGATTCTATCATTGTACGAAACGACTGCGTCTGCTGTGCCTCCAAGGGTATGGAGATCACGCTGATCGGTACGCCCGCTCATGCCAGCACACCGGAAAACGGCAAGAATCCGGCCTTTGCCATCGCTGCTCTGATCGAAGCCATCCCGGGCTTGATCGATCCTGCCACCCATCAGGGACTGATCCTTGCCACCGTCATTCAGGTGGACCTGGGCGAGAGAGCCTTCGGCGTATCGGCTCACAAGGGTAAGCTGCTGCTGACCATCCGCGGCGAAGTGGAGACGGAGATGGATGAACTGCAGAAGAATCTGGAAGATCTGGCCATGGCGCAGGCCGAAAAGTACGGCCTGGAGTGTTCCTTCGATTATTATGACGTATTCCCGGAAACCAGAAATCACAACGAATACGCCGATAAGATCCGTCAGGCTGCCAAAACGCTGGGTCTGGCGCTGGCGGTGAAGAAACTGCCGGACAGAGGCTCCGAAGATTTCGGCTATTTCACGAAGAAGGCCAAGGGAGCCATGTTCTCCGTAGGAAACGGCGAAGATTATCCCTCTGTTCACGATGCCAAGTTCGACTTCATCGACGAGCAGATGAAGACGGCGACGGCCATGTTCCTGGAGCTGGCAAAATAAGAACGAAACTGAACCGCAGGCAAAGATGGCCAGTCCTCATGGGCTGGTCATCTTAAATTTTTTTTCGAAAAACTGTGAACCTCCGAAAAAATCCGGGTATCATTCTGATATGATACAGATACAGTGAAGAAAGGAAGACGTATGGAGATCGAACTGAAGTACCTGATCCGTGACCAGCGGACGGCGGATGATGTATGGAACGGGTTGAACGAACGAAACGACGCTGTGATCGAAAGCGTTGAAGAAAAGATCATGGATGCGGTCTATTTCGATGGAGCGGATGAGTGTCTGACGAAGGAGAAGATCGCAGTGCGCGTCCGCAGAGAGGGTCGAGATCTGGTAGCCACGGTGAAGTGGGGCGGAAACGGTGCCTCGGCGCTGGATCCTACAGAGGCGGCGCTGCATGCCAGACAGGAGCTGAACGTTCCCGCCGGATCGGAGAATTGGCTGACGGAACCACCGGCCGACCTGTTCGGTGAAACAGAGATCGGAAGACGGATTCAGGCTCTGCTGAACGGCGAACCCTTGTGCCCTCTGCTGGAGACGAGATTTCTCCGGCGGCTGATCCGCATTGAGGGCGGAGTTCCGGGAAGTCGGCTGCTCTGCGAAGCGGCGGTGGATACCGGAGAGATCACAGCCGGAGACAGATCGGTCCCCATCTGCGAGTTGGAACTGGAGCTCCTGGAAGGTGAGGCGGAAGCGATGATGGAGCTGGGACGGGAGCTAAAGGAGCGGTACGGACTGGCCGACGGAGTCGATAGTAAATTTGCGCGGGGAAAAAGGCTTCGCAACGAAAAAACCGGTGGTTAAAACGGCGCAATGCCTTAAAAATAAAGATTTTTTCCCTTTACACGCCACGAAAAAAAAGGTATAATATAGTGCATATTTGTGCATTTTTGAATCGGCTCAATATTTTTAGGAGGATATAGTAAGATGAATTTCACACTGACCAGTAAAGAAAAGAACGAAGCAAAATTTACCATGGCTTTTGCCGCCGAAGATTTCGATAAAGCTTTGAATGCTGCGTATCAGGCCAACAAGTCCAAGTTCGTCGTAGACGGATTCCGCAAGGGTAAGGCTCCCCGCAGCATCATCGAATCCAAGTACGGTGCCGATGTATTCTTCGAAGAGGCCATCGATAACCTGTTCAAGGACGCTTATCCCGCCGCTCTGAGCGAATTGGAACTGACTCCCGTAGATCAGCCTTCCGTAGCGTTTGGCGAAGAACCTCTGGAAAAGGGTAAGGGATTTGAAGTAACCGTTACCGTGACCTGCGCTCCCGAAGTGGAAGTGAAGGACTACAAGGGAATTCAGATCGAAAAGATCGAACATCCCGTAACGGAAGAAGACATCCAGAAGGAACTGGAAGCCGTACAGAAGAGAAACGCCCGTCTGGTCGTCGTTGAAAGAGAAGCCAAGGACGGCGATACCGTCATCCTGGATTATGCAGGCTTTGTCGGTGACGAACAGTTCGAAGGCGGCACCGCTGAGAACCAGTCCCTGAAGCTGGGTTCCGGAACCTTTATCCCGGGCTTCGAAGAACAGCTGATCGGCGCCAAGGCCGGTGACGAAGTAGACGTCAAGGTTACCTTCCCGGAAGAGTACCATGCGGAAAATCTGGCCGGTAAGGAAGCCGTCTTCAAGTGCAAGGTACACGAAGTCAAGGAAGAACAGCTGCCGGAGCTGAACGACGACCTGGCCGTTGACGTCAGCGATTTCGATACGCTGGAAGAATACAAGAATGACATCAAGGCGAAGCTGGAAGAATCCGCAGCGGAAGCCGTCAAGTACGAAACGGAAGCCGCCGTCATGGCGAAGCTGTGCGAAGCCACCGAAATCGACATTCCGGAAGTGATGTTCGACGACGAAGCGGAACAGATGCTGAGAGAATTCGAAATGCAGCTGAGACAGCAGGGCCTGAGCCTGGAAATGTACTCCAAGTACCTGGGTAAGGAAACGAAGGAGCTGAAGGCTGAACTGCGTCCCGATGCGGAAAAGCGCGTGAAGAACAGACTGGTCATCGACGCTATTTCCAAGGCTGAATCTATCGAAGCCACTCAGGAAGACGTGGAAAACGAACTGCAGGAAATGGCAACCATGTACAAGATGGACGTGGAAGAACTGAAGAAGATGATGAATCTGGAAGTTTACAGCGCGATCATGAGTGACGTGAGAACGAAAAAAACCATCAGATTCCTGGTTGAAAACGCTGTAATTCAGTAATACTATTCATTAGAACGAAATGTAATATGCCCGGAGGGATCGGATGGGTCCGATCTCTTCGGGAAAATAGGTAAGGGGAGGGAAGAGAGATGAGTTTCATTCCATATGTTATAGAACAGAGCGGCCGCGGCGAGCGCACATATGACATTTATTCCAGACTGTTAAAGGACCGGATCATTTTCCTGGGAGACGAAGTCAATGACGTTACCGCAAGCCTGGTGGTAGCCCAGCTGCTGTTCCTTGAATCCGAGGATCCCAACAAGGACATCAGTTTTTACATCAACAGTCCGGGAGGTTCCATCACCGCAGGAATGGCCATCTACGACACGATGCAGGATATCAAGCCTGACGTGTCTACCATTTGCGTGGGAATGGCGGCTTCCATGGGAGCGTTCCTGCTGGCGGCCGGCGCCAGGGGAAAGAGATACGCTCTGCCCAATGCGGAGATCATGATCCACCAGCCTCTGGGAGGTATGCAGGGTCAGGCGGAGGATATGCGGATCCAGGCGGAACGCATCCTCAAAATGAGAGATAAGCTGAATGCGATCCTCAGCGAACGCACCGGCCAGCCTCTCGAAAAAATTGCGAAGGACACCGACCGGGACCACTTCATGGAACCGGACGAAGCCGTGGAATACGGCCTGATCGACGCGGTGATCCGCGAAAGGTAGGTAATGTGACATGGCGAAATACGACGATACCAAACAGCTGAGATGCTCGTTCTGCGGGAAGACCCAGGATCAGGTGCGCAGACTGGTGGCCGGTCCCAACGTCTACATCTGCGACGAGTGCATCGAGCTGTGTCAGGAGATCATCAGCGAGGAATTTGCGACGCACCTGCGTGAAGAGGCTACGCTGACTTCCTCGGAACTGCCCAAGCCCAAGGAAATCGTGGAGACCCTGTCCGATTACGTGATCGGTCAGGACAATGCGAAGAAAATCCTGGCTGTGGCGGTGTACAATCACTACAAGAGAATCCAGTCCATCGGCCGCAAGGATAAGGACGATGACGTGGAAATCCAGAAGAGCAACATCATCATGCTGGGACCGACCGGTTCCGGAAAGACGCTGTTGGCTCAGACGCTTGCCAAGATTTTGAACGTACCCTTTGCCATCGCCGATGCTACGGCGCTGACGGAGGCGGGCTATGTAGGCGAAGACGTGGAAAACATTCTGCTGAAACTGATTCAGGCAGCAGATTACGATATTGAAAAGGCTCAGAAGGGCATCATCTATGTGGACGAGATCGACAAGATCGCCAGAAAATCCGACAATCCGTCCATCACGAGAGATGTGAGCGGCGAAGGCGTTCAGCAGGCGCTGCTGAAAATTCTGGAAGGGACCGTTGCCAGCGTTCCTCCTCAGGGCGGAAGAAAGCATCCTCATCAGGAGTTCATTCAGTTCGATACGACCAATGTACTGTTCATCTGCGGCGGTGCGTTCGACGGTATGGATAAGATCATTCAGAAACGGCTGGGCGAAAAGACCATCGGGTTTAACGCCAAGCTGGTAGACAGCCGGAAGGAGGACAGCGCATCTCTGCTGAAAAAGCTACAGGCGGAGGATCTGCTGAAGTTTGGGCTGATTCCCGAATTCATCGGTCGTCTTCCCGTCATGGTGACCCTGGAGGATCTGTCCAAGGAAGCCCTGGTGCGCATCATCAAAGAACCGAAGAACGCGATCCTGAAACAGTACAAAAAGCTGTTCGAAATGGACGGCGTGGAGCTGGAGATCGAAGAGGATGCCATTCTGCGAGTGGCGGAAAAGGCCATTGAACGAAAGACAGGGGCCAGAGGTCTGCGCAGCATTTTAGAGCAGATCATGACTGATATCATGTACGAGATCCCCTCCAGGGATGATATCCAGAAGTGTATCATCACCAGGGGGACCATCGATTGCGGAACCGGGCCTGCGCTGGTATTGAAGGCGGGCGCAAGCGAAGAATCCGCATCTTAGAACGACGAAAACAGCCTGTCTGAAGGTGTACTGCTTTGAGACAGAGCTGTTGTTTTATATCTTTTGAAAGGAGGGAACAGGGATGTTTGAAGACAAAGTAAAAGAAGAAGAACGCAAGGAAGAACATCCTACGGAGAGTCCCGTTCAGGAAGTAGTGGATGATGTCCAGGAGGAAAGAGAAGGACCGGAGATCAAGATGTCGGTAATGCCGCTGATCCCGCTGAGAGGACTGACGGTGTTTCCGGAAATGGGACTCCACTTTGATATTGGAAGAGAAAAATCCATCGTAGCTCTGGAGCGGGCTATGATGATGAACCAGACGGTCTTTCTGGTGTCTCAGAAGGATGCCGAGACCGACCTGCCTACGGTAGAAGATTTTTATCACATCGGAACGGTAGCAAAGATCAAGCAGATGCTGAAGATGCCCGGTGATAACATTCGCGTGCTGGTGGAAGGTGTCTGCCGCGGTGAAATGGATGAGCTGATCAAAGAGGTTCCGTATTTCAAAGCCCGCGTTCGGCAGATTCCGGAGGAAACGTATCCGGAAGGCGTGCCCGTAGAACTGACGGCGTTGATGCGAATGGCCCTGGATCTGTTCAGACAGTATCTGCGTTTCCAGGCCAAGGACGACGGAAATTTTGGAAGCGTCAGCTCCGTCAAGAATCCGGGACGGCTGGCCGATGTGATCATGACGAGAATGGACGTGAAGATCGGGGACAAACAGCGGATTATGGCCGCTCTGGATCCGAAGGAACGTCTGGAGACGCTGTGCTCCATTCTGACTGAGGAAATTCAGATCCTGAAGATGCAAAACGACATCACCGCCAAGGTGAAGTCGGCCATCAACCAGAATCAGAAGGAATATTATCTGCGAGAGCAGATGAAGGCCATCCAGGAAGAATTGGGAAATGACGAAGATGTTGAAGACGAACTGAATGCCTGGGAGGAAAAGCTGGAACAGGCAGCTCTTCCCGAAGAGGTTCAGGCCAAGGTGGAAAAGGAAATGAAGCGGTATCGCAAGATGCCCCAGTCCTCCGCCGAAAGCGGTGTCATCCGCAGCTATATCGACTGGATTCTGGATCTGCCCTGGAATGTATCGTCTCAGGATAACATCGATGTGGCGCGAGCCAGGGAAATTCTGGAGGAGGATCACTACGGGCTGAATAAGGTCAAGGATCGCGTCCTGGAATACCTGTCGGTCATGAAGCTGGCCGGACAGCTGAAGGGGCCCATCCTGTGTCTGGTAGGGCCTCCCGGCGTAGGAAAAACTTCCATCGCCCGGTCCATCGCCCGATCCATCGACCGGAAGTTCGTTCGCATGTCTCTGGGCGGCGTCCGGGATGAAGCGGAGATCCGTGGTCACAGAAGGACGTACATCGGCGCCATTCCCGGCCGCATCATGTCCGGGATCAAAGAAGCCGGGACTAATAATCCTGTCTTCCTCTTCGACGAGGTGGATAAGATCGGGGCTGACTATAAGGGAGATCCCGCTTCTGCTCTGCTGGAGGTTTTGGATCCGGAACAGAACAAAGAATTCATGGATCATTACCTGGAGATCCCCTTCGATCTGTCCAGAGTGATGTTCATTACAACCGCAAATACCACGGATACGATTCCGCGGCCCCTGTTGGACCGCATGGAAGTGATCGAGGTCAGCGGATATACCGAAGAGGATAAGCTGCAGATCGCACAGCGCTATCTTGTGCCGAAAAAGGTGAAGGAAAACGGCCTGGGCGACAGCAACGTGACCTTTACCGAGGGAGCGATCCGAACCATCATCAATGACTACACGAGAGAATCCGGCGTTCGAAATCTGGAACGTGAGATTTCCAACGTCTGCCGTAAGGTTGCTCGCCAGGTAGTGGAGACCGGCAGAGGAGAAACCTCGCTGGATACGCCGGAGATCCGTCAGTTCCTGGGAAAGCGCCGTTACCACTACGACAAGGTGGAGGGCGTCAACGAGATCGGCGTGACCACCGGTATGGCCTGGACTATCGTGGGCGGGGATACGCTGTTCATCGAAACGACGGTGATCCCCGGAAACGGGAAGCTGGTGCTGACCGGACAGCTGGGTGAAGTCATGCAGGAATCCGCCAAGGCCGGGATCAGCTACATCCGTTCCCGGGCAAAGGAGTTGGGAATTCCCGAAAACTTCTATAAGGAATGCGACATTCACATCCACATTCCGGAAGGAGCTACGCCGAAGGACGGGCCGTCCGCCGGTGTGACCATGTGTACTTCCGTGATCTCCGCGCTGACCTCAACTCCGGTTCACAAGGACGTTTCCATGACCGGTGAGATCACTTTGCGCGGAAAGGTTCTGCCCGTAGGCGGAATCCGTGAAAAGGTGCTGGCAGCCCACAGGGCCGGAATCAAAAAGATTCTGCTGCCCCGGGAAAACGAATCGGACATCGATGAAATTCCCGACAATGTAAGACAGCAGC
>JAGATO010000291.1 GCA_017621195.1 Bacillota bacterium
ACGTCGTTCGCGGTACGGTTCTCCTTTCGGAGTCATCGTCTGCGTTCGATGCAGCTGTGATGTTCGGTTTGGAGGCCGATGCCCGAACCGCTCGGAAGCGCTCGTGCGATACAGCTTTTTTAATATACCAAACCGGCTTTCGTTTGTCAACGCCTTTTTCGCTTATTTTTTGAAGTTTTTTCTTTTTGTGCGATAGTTTTCGACAATTTCTCGAATGCTTGAAATTTCCCGCTTTTTCAGCTTTCCGAACATATCTCATACTTTCAAAAATATCGTTCGCCTTTACATCGGAACTGATCGAAAACTCCTCCATATTCTCTCCACATCATCTTCTGTTTTCCGAAAATTAGTCACTACGAAAAACGATCCCGGCATATTCGACCGGGATCGTCATGAAAATATCTAATGATGTTTCTAATGTCAGCGATAGTGGTGATATTAGCACCGCTTCTCCTTGATCTCCTCCAACAGCATGGCGATGAAATCGTCCACAGGCATGGGATCCAGTTCTCCCACCTTGGAAGAACGGATGGGCAGGATTCCGCTTTCCTGTTCCTTTTCGCCGATGACGACGATATAGGAATCTCTGGCGTTTCTCGCTTCTCTGATCTTGTAACCGATTTTTTCGTTTCTCAGATCTGCTTCTACGCGCAGACCGGCAGCTTCCATCTTATCCTTCAGTTCCAGAGCGTAGTCGTTGAACTTTTCGGTAACGGTCAGCAGCTTTACCTGAACGGGAGCCAGCCACAGCGGGAACTTTCCGGCAAAATGCTCGGTCAGAATACCGATGAACCGTTCGATGGAACCGAAGATAACGCGGTGGATCATAACGGGGCGATGCTTTTCACCGTCGCTTCCGATATACGTCAGATCAAAGCGCTGGGGCATCTGGAAATCCAGCTGGATCGTACCGCACTGCCAGGTTCTGCCGATGCAGTCTTCCAGATGGAAGTCCAGCTTGGGGCCGTAGAAAGCACCGTCTCCTTCGTTTACAACGTAGTTCAGGTTCTTTTCTTCCATCGCTTCTCTCAGTGCGTCGGTCGCTCTGTTCCAATCCTCTTCGGAACCCATGGAGTCTTCCGGACGGGTGGACAGCTCGATGTGATACTTGAAGCCGAACATCTTGTAGACGTCGTCGATGAAGTCGATAACTCCCTTAACTTCGTCCTTGATCTGCTCGGGAAGCATGAAGATGTGAGCATCGTCCTGCGTAAAGGTACGGACGCGCATCAGTCCGTGCAGAGCTCCAGACAGCTCGTGTCTGTGCACCTGACCCAGTTCTCCCATGCGGATGGGGAAATCACGGTAGCTGTACATCTTTCTCTTGTAGACCAGCATAGAGCCGGGGCAGTTCATCGGCTTGATCGCGTAATCTTCATCGTCGATCTTGGTGAAGTACATGTTGTTCTTATAGTGATCCCAGTGACCGGAAGTGTGCCACAGAGCCTCGTTCAGGATCAGAGGCGTCTTGATTTCCTGGTAGCCGCGCTTCGCATGTTCTTTTCTCCAGAACGTTTCCAGTTCGTTTCTGATGATCATTCCCTTGGGCAGGAAGAAGGGGAAGCCGGGGCCTTCGTCATAGAGAGCGAACAGATCCATTTCCTTGCCGATCTTTCTGTGATCTCTCTTCTTGGCCTCTTCCATGCGCTCGATGTATTCGTCCAACATCTTCTGCTTCGGGAAGGTGATGCCGTAGATTCTCTGCAGCATCTTGTTCTTTTCGTTTCCTCTCCAGTAAGCACCGGCAACGCTCAGCAGCTTCACCGCCTTGACAGGACCGGTGGAGGACAGGTGCGGACCTGCGCACAGGTCGGTAAAATCGCCCTGCTCGTAGAAGGAGATCACGGCATCCTCAGGCAGATCGTTGATCAACTCCACCTTGTAGTTTTCCTTCGTGTCTCCCATGAACTTCAGCGCTTCTTCTCTGGGCTTTTCAAATCTGGTCAGCGGCTGATCGGCTTCTGCGATCTTCTTCATTTCCTTTTCCAGCTCTCTCAGATCCTCGTCCGTCAGGCGATGCTCCAGATCGATATCGTAATAGAATCCATTGGCGATGGAAGGACCGATACCGAACTTTGCTTCGGGGAACAGTCTCATGATGGCATTGGCCATCATGTGGGAGCTGGTGTGCCAGAAGGTTCTCTTGGCATCCTCGTCTTCGAAGGTCAGGATTTCCAGAGTACAATCCTCATTCATCGCATAGTCCAGTCCCTGAATCTGGTCGTTGACCTTTCCTACGACGGCTTCCTTTGCCAGCTTGTGGGACAGGCTCTTGGCAAATTCTCTGATGGTCGTCCCTTTTGCAGCTTCTCTGACGCTGCCATCTTTCAGCGTAATTTTAATCATTTTCTCTCCTCCATAAAAAAACCCAGGCACCATAAGGTACCTGGGGCAATTTCTGCGGTTCCACCCAGCGTGAATACTTCATTGGCGATAACGACGGCAAAGGCCGCCGGCGTCCCTCATCGGGAGCTGCTCCGAGAGCGGTCATCTCATTCGGCAAAAGCGGAACCGCTCTCAGCACGTTGGAAATCAAACGGCAGTTCCTCTCTGGGCTTTTCAAAGAAATCGATGTTTCTCATCAACGCATTTTTCACTATTGGATTGTTTTCATGTTTTTATATTATATACCCAAATATTCATATCGTCAAATCCTATGAAAAAAAATTTTAAGAAAGTCCACCCTTTCCCTCTTTCCACGTATCCCACTGGTAGATTGCACTTCGCTTCGTCACCGTTTTTTCCAGAAACGGAAGTCGGAACAGATCCCGGCTATGTACCGTCAACCTGACCCAGACTGCGGGATAGGCCTCCATCCCACCGTGGGTTTCGATGCCATCATACCCCTTCTCATCATCGAAGATCTCCATTTCGTAGTCCACTTGAGCTTCCAAAGATGACGGAAGTCTGCGTTCCACATCCCCTGCTACGAATTCCACGTATTCCTCGGCCCCTCGCCGGTCGATGACCAAAAATCCCATTCCGTACTGCGCCTCATCCTGGCATAATGCCGCCCCCGCCGCCGCTTCTTCCGCGGCGGCTTTCAGCGTGACCTGCATCTTTTCAAAGCGATCCAAATCGGAATGATAGGAGAGAAAGCTAATATTGATCAAAAGAAGTCCTAAAAAAACGATCAGTATTTTCATGTTCCCCTCCTACGGCAATCGCTCGCTGGCGGCGTATCCCTCAACCGTATACTTTCCTTTATTGTCCGATTCTTTGATTCCGAACAGCCGATGCCCGGCCATCAGCCGCTGAATGGGTACTGTCACCTTGTAATGGATCATTCCCCGTTGTCTTCCGTTGGGATCAAAGCCCTCTCCCGACTGAACGCGATACTGCACGGTTCTCGTAGCCTCCAACTCGATTTCCTCTTCGGAAATTCGAAACGCTTCGGCCACCCTGCGCTTCAGCCGTGATTCGATTTCCCTGGTGAAGCACCCTTCCTGACGGGCTTCCTCCCTGGCCGTGTACACGATCTCCTGAAACTGGGAAATATTGTACGCATTTCTCTGATCCAGCGTAAACGGCAAGAGAAAGACCAGCATCAGCGGCAGGACGGCGCTCAACACGATCAGCTGTTTCATCCTCTTCCTCCTTTCCTACGGTTCTGCCGTTCTCATGGTAATTTCCTGCTGCCACAAGCTCCCCACTGTGGAGCGAATGCTTCCTTCCCCCGGACCGGCAATGAGTCCGAAGAGATGTACTCCCAGAAGGATCGCGGCAACCATCACGATTACCTGCTTCATCGTCTTGCCCTACGCAGCAGCGAACCAGCCATTCAGTTCCCCTTCGGGCACTGTCAGCTGCGACGTGGGAATGACGTCGTTGAGGATCTTCTGGTTGGCGGAATTGGTGATCGTGGTTGCTGAAGTTCTGAACTGCAATACCATTCCCGCAATCGCAACACCCAAAACGATCATGGCGACTAAAACGATAACCTGTTTCATAAACTACCCCTTTCTTCACCGGCCCTTTTTCATACGGCCGGTGTCTTTACGTTGAAATAATGAAATCTATCCTATCACCGTCAAAAGCGCATCCCTCTGATCGATGAAATAGGCCACATAGATGAAATTGATCAGGATCAGCATGACGTTCATGATCACCGGAAAATAGACCAGATCGCTGATCATCTCGTCCCACTTCTTCTGCTTCGTCAGCCGTACCTGTTCGATGGCTTTCTGATAGGACGTCAGCGTCTCCATCAGAAGCGAGGGTGCCAGCGTTTCCCACTGCAGTAAAAGCCTCCCGTAATCGCCGGCCACAGGGCTGGCGACGCTTTCCTCCATCAGGCGGAAGGCTGCTTCCCGGTCGCCAAGACGCAGGTAATTGGCCATTCCGTAGTACGTATCGCTCAGCTGCGAACTTGCCGCCGCCAGTTCTGACAGGAGAAGCTCCGTACTCATGGATTCCCCTCGTCCCATGGCAGCCGCGTTCCGCAAATAGCTGATTCCCTGGGCGATCTCCTTTTCCGCCCGCTCCTCCTTCTGCCTCTGCACCAGTCGCTTCCACAGCCCGGCCACGGCGTCTTCAATGGGAGCCGCAGCCTTCCTGGCGAACCCCCAGGGCTTTCCTTCCTTCATCCACGCCTCTCTCAGCTTCTGCCCGCGCAGATCCAGTCTTGACGGCTGCTGCACCGTCAGCAGCCCGTAACCCGCCATCAGCATTCCCAGGCAGATTCCGTACACCATCGTCTGCATCATCTCACCTTCTTTCTAAAAGTCTAGCTTCTGGTGGTTGACGACCTCCAGGATCGCCAGATTTGCCACGAACAGGAACACGTTACACAACAGCAGGATCAGACCCTCCGGCGTCCCGATCTGATTCTCCAGAAACTGCCTCGGCGACATTTCCAGATAGTAAAGCGACAATCCAACGGTAGCCGCGTAGAGCAGCGGAACAAGAAACACCGTGATTCTGGCCGATTCGCTGTTCATTCGCTTCCGCTCCTCCATGGCAGCCTTTGCCTGGCGCATCTGCACCAGAATATCCTCCAGCCCCAGGGATATGGAAACTCCCTTTTCCGCCGCCAGACGGATGCTGTTGGCCAGCATGTAGCTCCAATTCGTCCCGATGGAATAGGCAAACACTTCCGACGCCATCCTCATTTCCGCCGGGCTTCCTGTATTCCGCAGGACCATCAGCAACCGGAACAGCTGTTTCTGACAGACGCGACAATCTCCCAGCTGCGGTACTACCCGTTCCAGCGCTTCACAGATATTGTCGCCGGAAATCCGATACTGCCGCAGAAGCTCCGAAGTCACCTTTTCTC
>JAGATO010000292.1 GCA_017621195.1 Bacillota bacterium
AGCTCGCCGCCCAGCAGCGTTTCCAGACTGACATTCAATAGCTTCGATAGCTGGGAGAGCAGCGAGATGTCAGGGCAACCGGCGCCTCGTTCCCACTTGGAGATCGTCTTATCGCTGAGGTACAGTTCCTCCGCCAGCTGCAACTGCGTCATGTTCTTTTCTCTGCGCAGGGTTCGGATCAGTTGTCCGGTCTTTTCCGCATTCATTTCGCCCGTGGCCGGATCTCTCCGGCGCCTCCTTTCGTTTTCTTACAAGTCCACTATACCAGAGTCTTCTGAGAAAATCCATCCACGCTCCGTAGAGTTTTCGACAGAAAAAAGAGCCTCCCGGCGCACTCTTCGGCGCGCCGCGGGAAGCTCTCTTGGCGTTTCTGTATTCGTTTCTGTTTGATTCGCTTCTATGATCGCCGAATTGTCCGGCCGGTTCTATACCCACAGCGGGTTATCCCACAGCATCAGCTTCTGGCCGATCCCCATCTTCTTGGCGTTTTCGTACATCTGGTTGGCGATGGTGATATCCACGGCGCCCACGCCTGCCGTACCGCAGAAGACGAATTCATCGTCGCTTTCTCTGGACGGAGCCTTACCGCAGACCATGTCCGGCATCTCCACGATGTCTTCTTTGTTCAGCTTTCCTGCCTTGTACAGCTGCGCTACGGTGATGTTGTCCAGGTGGGACATCTGTGCCCAGTTGTCCAGGAACACCTTGTCGGCGGTCAGCAGTACGTCCGGTTCGAAGGAGTGAGCCTCCATCTGGATGACGGTGGCGTTCTTCACCAGCCATTCCTTCTTGACGAAATCCTTTCTGGACGTGGTCTCCGTCACCACCAGATCAGCGCCCGTAACGGCAGCCTTCGTATCGTTCATGGGAACCACGTTGAACTTTCCTTCAAATTCCTTGGCCAGTCCTTCCGCCTTGGACAGATCCAGATCCACGATGCGGATCTCTTCCAGACTGGGAACTGCCTCCATCATGGACATGATCATGGTTCTTCCGATGACGCCGGCACCGATCAGCGCAGCCACCTTGGAATTCTTTCTGGCGTTGTACTTGGCCATGACGCCGGCAGCGGCGGATGTTCTCATGGCCGTGGTGATGGTACCGTCCAGAATGGCCTTGGGGTATACGGTTTTGGGGTTGGTCAGAATGACCACGTCTACACCGTAGGGCATTCCCTCCTGCGTAGCGTTAAACATGGATTCCGCCGCCCACTTAAATCCTGCTACGTCGAATTCGCCGCCGATGTAGGCAGGCATGGACATGCAGTAGGACTGCCAGTTTTCGTTGTCCGGCATTCCCATAAACACCTTGGTGGGGTTCAGCACCTTTCCTTCACCGATCATCTTGAACGTCTTTTCTGTGATCTCGAGAATCTGCTTCATATCCAGAAGTCCCGCCTTGATGACGTCTTCCTGCTTTAAAAATAAAATCTCCGGCTTGTAAGCTTCCATGGTATATTCCTCCTGTATTTCGGTTTTTTATTCATTTTACATCCGCCATTTCTTGGAATGGGATGCATTTTTATTTATTCGATATGTATAATTATACATATTATTTGCAGAAAAGCAACCCCTTTTTCCGAGAAATCTTTTTTCGGAATTTTGCGTAAATTCACCGTTTCCATCCTTGCGCTCCCGGCGAAACGTGATACAATAATAGACAGGCGGCGCATCGCCTCTGCAAAGCAAAGCGAAGCGTATCGTCTGCGAACCACGCGGGTTTGATCTATTCAGACTTTGATCTATACAAAATAAGGAGGACCTTTATGAATCGAAATTTAGTCAGCAGCTTTTCTTTTGTTCTGCCAACGAAGGTAGTATACGGTCCCGGCTGTCTGCCTCAGCTGATCGACGAGCTTCAGGCAAACGGCGGCAAGCGCCCCATCGTAGTCACCGACCAGGGTGTCGTCCGCGCAGGGATCCTCACGAAAGTAACCGACCTGCTGGACCAGGCAGGTGTGGAATACCTGATCTTTGACGGCGTAGAAGCCAACCCCAAGGACGTGAACGTGGAAGCCGGCGCGGAAGCCGCTCGGAAGTTCGACGCGGACTGCCTCATCGCCGTCGGTGGCGGTTCTCCCATCGACTGCGCCAAGTCCATCGGTGTTCTGCTGGCCCACAATGCCACGGAAATCAAACAGTACGAAGGAAAGACAGCTGCCACGGAGCCGCTGCCGCTGATGATCACCATTCCCACCACCTCCGGTACGGGAAGCGAACTGACCTTCTCCTCCGTCATCACCGATACGAAGAACCACTACAAGATGACCGTCAAGAGTCCCTTTACCGCAGCAAAGGTGGCCATCTGCGATCCCGAACTGACCCTGTCCGTTCCCGCTTCCGTCACCGCTGCCACCGGTATGGACGCCCTGACCCACGCCATCGAAGCCTATACCGCCACCTGTTCCGAGCCCATGTCCGATGCCGTGGCTCTGTACGCCATCGAACTGATCTACAACAACCTGCTTCAGGCCGTAGAACACGGTGACGATCTGGATGCCAGAAGCGCCATGCTGATGGGTTCCATGCTGGCCGGCATCGCCTTCAGCCATTCCGACGTAGCCTCCGTTCACTGCGTTGCTGAATCCCTGGGCGGAATTTACGACCTGCCTCACGGCACCTGCAACGCCATCTTCCTGCCTCACGTCATGGAATACTCCATGAGCTACGGTCAGGAAAAGTACGCACGCATCGCCAAGGCCATGGGCTTCGTCTTCGACAGCGACGAAGCGGGTGCAAAGCTGGCCGTAGACGCGGTTCAGAAGCTGGCAAAGGACGTGAAGCTGCCGCTGTTCTCCGACCTGAAGGGCGTTTCTCCCGCCGACTTCGACCTGCTGGCCGAAATGTCCGCAAAGAACATCTCCACCGAGAGCAATCCCCGTCCCATGGACAAGCAGGACTATCTGAACGTTCTGCAGATGGCCTGGGACGCCAAATAAGCTCCGCCAAAAACCACAGGAGGCCGCTGCGATGAACGCAGCAGCCTCCTTTTCATTTCTCTTTTTCCTTTTTGTTCCGCGTCAGAACCTTCCGGTTCGATCTCCGTCAGATCTTTTCCTTGATCAGACCGTTGCGGAAGGCGTACAACAGCATCTTCAGATCGTCGATCTGCTTCTGGTTTTCCTTTCCGGGATCGGTGTCCTTGTTTAAGATCCGCTTGGTGATATCCTGCTTGGCCACCGTGGTGGACACGATGTCCCTCTCCTCCCGTACCGCCGCTTCCTTGGACTCGAAGGGCTGATGGGACGCCAGAATGAAGCCCAGGGAGTTATAGATCAGCGAGTAGCCAGCAATGCCCGTGGTCTTCTGGTAGGCCTTGGACAGACCGCCGTCGATGACGAAGACGCGGCCGTTGGCATGTACCGGATCGCTTCCCTTCTTCACCGGCATATGACCGTTAACGATGTGAGCCGTCTTCCGGTCCAGGCCGAATTCTACCACGATGTTTTCCACCACTTCCTCATCGTTCAGCAGCGTATAATACGGATTCTTTTCTTCCTTCCACGTCTCTTTATCCTCGACGAAGCACCGCTCGAAGGTGGTGATCTTCTTCTTTCCGAACAGCGGCGACTTATAGCCGCACCACAGGTACCAGAAGAAGTCCACGCCGCGCTGTTTTCCCGGGTCGTTCTCCGATGCGAAATATCCCTGGCGCACGATGCGTTCCGCATAGTCGAACCACTTCTTACCGCACATGGGGCCGTCCTCCGTCATGATCTCCATGAAGGAGCCGTCTTCGTTCAACGGCATGCAGCCGTGGAACAGCAGGTTGTTGTTGTAGCACTTGTAGATGCTTCCGGCGGAGAACAGGAAGCGCACGTGATTCTGTAACAGCTCGCTCTCCAGGAAGGCATCCTTCAGCCGTCCTACCACCGCCTCTTCCATCTCGGTCAGCCGGTAGGGATCCGCCGGGTCGATGGTGGGGAAATTCTTGTTGTTCATGGGGTAGATCTTTCCGTCGATCTCCACGGTGGCATCCTCGTAGTTCACGTTGTGCAGATGGCGCAGCGCCTCCATCTCGTAGTGAGGATGACGCTGGATCATCTGGCCTTCCAGCTTGAACTGGATGATGGCGATGGCCTTGCTGATCTTGGCCAGCGTGTTGTAGTCGGAAGCTGCCAACGCGTCCTTCGTGGTGACGATGGGTTTGAAGTTGGGGCAGGGATCGTCGCCGTAAGTGGCCATGGCAAAGGTCAGAAGCGGACGGATGCTGATACCGTAGCCCACTTCCAGCGTATGTAAGTTATCGTAACGGGTACAGATGCGGATGACGTTAGCGATGCAGGCCGTGTTTCCGGCTGCGGCTCCCATCCACAGGATGTCGTGGTTTCCCCACTGAATGTCCACGCTGTGGTACTCCTTCAGCGCGTTCAGTACCACGTCACCGCCGGTTCCTCTGTCATAGATATCGCCCAGCACGTGAAGCCGGTGGACTACCAGACAGGAGATCAGCTCCGACATCTTGATGATGAAATCGTCGGCCACGTCCAGATCGATGATGCTCTGTATGATACTCTCCTTGTAGCTTTCCTTTCCGTGAGCCACGGTATCTCCGTACAGCAGTTCTTCGATGATGTAGGAGAATTCCTTTGGCATCCGCTTTCTCACGTAGGAACGGGTAAACTTCACCGTAACCACGGACAGCAGCGTGATCAGACGGTGCAGCGTCTTTTTGTAAAACGTCTCCATGTGGAAGCCCTGCTTTTTGATCAGCTCCAGCTTCTCCTCCGGATAGTAGATCAGAGTGGCCAGGGCGTTGCGTTCCTCCGGGCTCACGTAACCGCCAAAGGTCTCATCGATCTTCAGCTTGATCACACCCGAGGCGTTTTTCAGAATGTGCTGAAACGCTTCGTACTCTCCGTGAATATCGCTGATAAAGTGCTCCGTCCCCTTGGGCAGGTTCTGTATGGCGGTCAGATTGATGATCTCCGTACTGGCTTCCTCCATGGTTCTGTAACGCGTGGACAGCAGTTCCAAATAATTCAGATCGCTCTGATTCAATTCCATAGTACAAATCCTCTCTTCCCGGTCGTCTCTTCCCCGCGGGAATACCGACCTCACACCGACAGTTCATCCTTGTCCTTTCATTGTATCACATTCCCAAGAAAAAAGAACGGCAGTTACGCCGTTCTGTGAAAGTTTTTTTCATTTTTGATCATTCTTCCGCCAGAGAACGGATATAGCCCGTCACCACCATGTGCGCCACGCTCGTTTTCAGCTCATCCGTGACCGAAACTTCATAGCAGCAGGTGGTTCGGCCCTCGGAGATTCTCCTGGCGTGGGCAAACAGCTTCTCACCGCGGGGCGGCTTCAGAAACGCGATCTGATTGTTCAGAGAAACCGTGACAGGATGAGCCGCATTGGCCGCCGCGGCAAAGGCGAAGTCCGCCAGAGTGAAGGATGCGCCGCCCTGAAGAATTCCCGCCGCGTTCTTGTGCTGCGGGCCGATGACCATGGAGCAGAGGGCCTCGCCCGGCCTGACCCACTCGATGAAGGCTCCCGCCTCCGTGGCAAACCGGTCGTCCGCAAAGAACGCCCTGACCTCTTCGATGTCGTTCCAGTTGATCCGCTTCATATCCATGGCTTTTCCCTTTATTTACAGGCATCCACGAAGGCCTGGAATACCGCCAGATGCTGGGGATACTTGTGGAACAGGAATTCGGGGTGCCACTGAACGCCGCAGTAGAACTTCCTGTCCGGAGCCCAGAAGGCCTCCACCAGATCGCCGCCGTGAGCGATGGACTGAACCTCCAGTCCCGGCGCCAGATCCTTCACCGCCTGATGGTGCAGCGTGTTGACGCCCAGAACGTCGGCCTTCACCCAGTCGTGCAGCGGCGTTCCCGCCTTCACATCCACATCGTGATACGGCTTGTCCGCCGGCTTCGGCTGGAGATGGTCTGCGTCGTCGGGATGTTGACTGTCCAGATCCTGATACAGAGTTCCGCCCATAGCCACGTTCATCATCTGCATACCGCGGCAGATGCCGAAGCAGGGCTTGTCCACCTCTATGGCCTTGCGGATCACGGCCATTTCCAGATGGTCGCGGAAGGGAGTCAGGATTCCGCTCTCCATGACCACTTCCTCGTTGTACAGTCGGGGATCCACATCGGGACCGCCGGTGATCAGAACGCCGTCCAGACGACTCATCATTTCGTCGATACTGTCGCCGTCGTTGGTCAGAGGCAGGATCACCGGTACGCCTCCGGCCTTCATGATCCCTTTCATATAGCCGGGAATCATCCAGTAGCTGTTCATTCTATCGTCAAACAGGGGTGTTACACCGATCAAAGGCTTTTTCATGGTCATTGTCTCCTTCTCTATGCTGCATTTGACCGCCTCACGGTCGATTTTGTGTCACCCTTATTTTATCGCGTTTTGCTCCGCCCTGCAACGGCGGAAATGGCCGCTCCTGCTAAAATTGCCACCGCCGCAGGAACGATCCACACCAGACCCACCGAATACAGCGGCAGGTTAGACAGAACCGGCGGAATCCAACCCTGAGAACCGGCCACGTCCAGAAGGCTGATCGCGGCGGTCACACCGATGGTCACAGGATAGACGAATCGCAGACCACCGATCACATTCTGGAGAAACGCCAGAAGAATCAATACGATGCAGACGGGGTAGATGGCCGACAGCACCGGAACGGAAATCTTTAAAATCATGTCCAGTCCGGCGTTGGAGATCACCATGCTGGCAAAGGCGAAAAAGATCAGCCATTTACGGTAGCTGACAGCAGGAATCAGCGTAGAGAAGTATTCGCTGCAGCTGGACAGCAGACCGATGCAGGTGTTCAGACAGGCCAGAACGAAGACGCCGGCCAGAAGCACCGTCCCCACGGAGCCGTACAGTTCGCCCACGATGGCCGTCAGCGTCCGAGCACCGTTGGTGTTTCCCGCCAGGTCAAAGCCGCCGCCTCCTGCCAGAGCTCCCACGTGTCCCAGGGCCACGTAGACCAGAGCCAGAACCACACCGGCGATGATCCCGGCCTTGACCAGCGCCCCGACGACGGAGCTTTTCTCCCGGACGCCCTTCTCGTTGATGTTCAAGGCGATGACAATGCCGAAGACGAGAGCCGCGATGGTGTCCATGGTCTGGTAGCCGTCGATGAAGCCGGCAGCCAGAGCCGCTTCCTCATATTTTCCATGAGCCGGACCGTAGCCGCCATCGTGAAGGAACACGCATCCGAAGAAGATCACCGCGATCAGTATCAAAAGAGTGGGGCAAAGGATCTTCCCCAGCCGCTCGGTCAGCTTCTCCGGCCGCATGGCGATGACGAGAGCCACGCAGAAGAAGGCGATAGAATACAACAGTTGAAACATCCCCAACGGTGCATCTCCGCCCACGAAGGGAACCACGGCCATGGTAAAGGAGGTGCTGGCCGTTCTGGGAATGGCCAGACACGGTCCGATGGACAGGTACGCCAAAAGCGTGAATACCACAGAGAACACGGGATGAACCCGATCGGCCAGCGTCGTCAATCCTCCGGATTTGGCCACGGCGATGACGCCGAGAATCGGCAGACAGACGGCAGACAGGCCGAAACCCAGCATTGCTGTCCAGGTGGCGCTTCCGGCTTCCTGACCCAGATAGGGCGGAAAGATCAGATTTCCGGCACCGAAAAACATGGAGAACAGCGTCAGCCCAACCAGCAGCTGTTCTTTGGCAGACAATTTCTGTTTCATACGATCTCCTCTTTTCCTTTTACAACACCCTCTGTCCCCGAGACTTTGTGTCTCAGACAGATAACACTATCCCGATTTTATCATATACAATGAAAAATATCCATATTATCGTCTCTTTTTTGTGTATAAAAAGGAACGCTTTCAGAAAAGTTGTTTTATTGAAACAAAAATAGCAGAGCCGCTTTGTTGAGCAGCCCCGCTTTTGTTGTTTTCCGTCTTTATTTGTTCATGACCAGGCTCACTTCGTTCTGAGCCGCCACCAGGCTTTCACCGCAGTAGATCTTCCGCAGCTTCGGCTTTTCGATCTTTCCCGTGGGATTTCTGGGAATGTCGGCGAAGATGATCTTCCGGGGGCGCTTGTACCGCGGCAGCTCCTTGCAGAAGGCATGAATCTCCTCTTCAGTACAGTTCTTTCCTTCTTTCACTTCGATGATGGCCGCTGTGATCTCGCCCAGACGCTTGTCCGGCAGACCGATCACAGCCACGTCGTGGATCTTCGGCATCGCCGCAAGGAATGCCTCGATCTGGACCGGATACAGATTCTCACCACCGCTGATGATCACATCTTTCTTGCGGTCGAC
>JAGATO010000293.1 GCA_017621195.1 Bacillota bacterium
CGGAGAACTGTCCGGGATGTTACCGTACTTCTTCGAGTCGTACTACCCGATCGTCATCGAGAACCACCCGATGCTGAGAAACTCGAGGCTCATCCTGAAGACCACCCCGGGCATCGGCCACTGCAATGCCTGCGGAGAAAACTATAACGTTGCCAAGAATGAGGGCCTCTGCCCCCACTGCGGCAGCTACGACAAACGCATCCTCACCGGCCGCAGCCTGTTCATCAAGGACATCTGCATCGCCATGGAGGAAGCCTCATAAATACCTACCCAAACGAAGAGAGGACGACCGCGAGGTCGTCCTTTCTTTCTGTGGCGATGTACCCTTCCTCCCGGAGTGTGCTATAATGACAACAAATCATGCTGCAAGGAGGGAAGAGGATGCGTGAACCGATCGAATCGACCGTTGCTCAGGTCGTGGATTATATTCGTGAAATGATCGTCCGTGAGGAAATCAAGCCCGGCGCCCGTTTCCCTTCCGAGCGAAACCTTGCAGAACTGACCGGTACCAGCCGGAACACGGTGAGGGAAGCCCTTCACTATTTTGAGACGCTGGGCCTTGTGGAAAAACGGGTCGGGAGCGGGAGCTATCTTGCGGAAGACCCGGATGCGCTCTACCGCGCCGTCAATTCCAGGCAGCTTCTGGTCCGTTACAACATCCTGGAGATGATTGAGACCCGGCGCATTTTGGAGACCGGCATCGTACGTCTCGCAGCGGAGCGGGCTACGGAAGAGGACAAGGAACGCCTGCAGGCCATTCTGGCAGACTCTCTGAAAAAGGGAGAAAAAGTAAAAACGGCAAAAGGACTTTCTGCTTACATCCAGTCTGACTATGAACTGCATCGCGAGTTCGCGGTCATCACCGACAACGTCTTCCTTTTGGAAATGTTTGAAGCCCTTCGTGACACGTTCCTGGACGCCGGGAACTACTGGAAATACCAGCCGGACAAGGTGAGAGACAGCAACCGGTTCCACCAGCTGATCGTCGACGCGATCGTTGCGGGGGACCCGGACCTCGCTGAACAGCATCTCAAGGCTCACCTTGACGACATGGTAGTCATGCTGGACCAGGTGGAGACACAGCTTGCCACCGGAAAGTAAGAACATACAGGACTTGCGAAAGCGAGTCCTTATTCTTTTGTGTAAAATTGGTGGGACCAATTATTGACAGGGCCCCGGTGGTATGCTATTTTAAAATTGGTTGGACCAATTCAAACACGGAAAATGAAATCGAAACGGAACTGGAAAGAGGTAACACTATGGCAAACGGCGAAAGCAAACTTATGCAAAACATGCTCTCGAAAAACTTCAAGAAGCTGGCCGTCAAAATGATGTTCGGCAATTACCATTGGGCTGTTCCGGAAGAGGAG
Source organism: Bacillota bacterium (assembly GCA_017621195.1). GTDB lineage: Bacteria > Bacillota > Clostridia > Peptostreptococcales > Anaerovoracaceae > RGIG446. Next base: position 1,371 of record JAGATO010000293.1, read on the forward strand.
CGGGACATGTACGCCTACGAAAAAGACATTGAGGGTTGGAAGCACAGCCTCAGCCTTGCCGGCGATGAACCATACAAGCTCACAAAATGGTCCAAGAAACATGCCGGTGTCCCGAAAGGAAAACTGGTCAAGGGGAAAATGACCAGCACGAAATACTATCCGGAGTCGGTCCATGAATACAAAGTTTATGTTCCGGCAAAGTATGACAAGAACAAGACCTATCCGCTGATGATCTTCCTTGACGGGATCGACTTCTTCCTGTCCGGAGGCTGCAAAGCAAACCTCGCGCTCGACAACCTCATCGCCAAGAAGAAAATCCCGGCGATGATCGCCGTATTCCTGAACCCGGGCGACCATGGCGAAGGCATTCCCGGTTACGGTGGCTTCTCCATGCCGGGCGGCAACCGCAGTCTCGAATATGACTCGGTCGATGACACTTTCGCGAAGTTCCTGGAGGATGAGTTCCTTCCCATCCTCTACAAGAAATACAACATTACCAAGGACCCGGAGGGCATCGGTATTGCGGGCGGAAGTTCCAGCGGCAACGCCGCGTTCAACGTCGCGTGGCACCGGCCGGACCTCTGCCGGAAAGTCCTGTCCTATGTCGGCAGCTTCATCGATATCCGTGGCGCGCACATCCAGCCCCACCGTGTACGGAGCAATCCTGCGAAACCGATCCGGATCGCCCTTCAGGACGGGTCGAGAGACCTCAACGTCGTACAGGGGAACTGGAACCTGGCGAACCAGCAGATGGTTTCGGCTCTGGATTACCGCGGCTACGATTACAAATTCACCTTCGGCGAGGGCGGTCACTCCCAGTTCCACTGCGGGCAGATCCTGCCGGACGACCTGATGTGGCTTTGGAGAGACTACGAGAGTTAAAAGGAGTTCATTATGAAAGTCGTTGTAGTTGACAATAAACCGGTATTCGGCCTTCACATCGATACGCTGACCCGCATCTGTGAGGAGAACGGCATCACCTTCGAGGCAAAGAACTGTGCCAATGAAGCGGAAGTGGTCGAACAATGTCAGGACGCCGATGCCATCCTCGACGTATATACCAAACTGTCTGCGGACACCATCAACGCACTCCCAAATTGCAAAGCATTCCTGCGGTTCGGGATCGGCTATGACATCTTCGATGTCGATGCCGCGACTGCTGACGGAAAGATGGTCTGCAATGTCCCGGACTACTGCATCGAAGAGGTCGCGACCCATACGGCGGCGCTGGTCCTGGACCTTGCCCGCAAGGTCACCTTCTTCAATGGCAACGTCCACGGCGGCACTTGGAACGCCAATGCGGGGTATACTTTACATCGCCTCTCGGGACAGACCCTCGGCATGGTGGGGTATGGCAACATTGCCCGCAAAGCGGCCGGTTATCTGAAAGCATTTGGCCTTTCTGTGGTGGCCTATGACCCGTTCCTGCCCGGGGAGGTCATTGCAGAGACCGGCGCGAAGAAAGTGGAACTGGACGAGCTGTTCGCGGTGTCGGACATCATCTCGCTGCACACACCTCTCTTCGACAGCACATACCATATGATCGACGCGGATGCGTTCGCGAAGATGAAGGACGGTGTCATGCTGGTGAACACC
>JAGATO010000294.1 GCA_017621195.1 Bacillota bacterium
AGGTATCTTTTTCTGTCTGAAAGTTCCCTGTATCTGTCCAATATCAAAAATGCGGTAATGGACAATTTTCAAAAAAATTATAGCATTTTTTGGTTGTTATAACAAGGTTGCTAACCATCAAGATAATTTTCAACTATATCACTTGACTGACGGTGTAATTTTCAACAATAAAATACAAAAAATGAAAAATAGTTGAAGATTTTTGGTGGAAGATTGTCAAATGACCGAAAAAGGTTTAGTATAGAATTCAATAAGTCCGGAGGTTTATTGGAGGGAAAAAGGAGAAAGAGATGAAGCTGAAACTGAAACACATCATCGGAATCGCCGTCATCGTGGCGGCTCTGTGCTTCGCCGGGGGAATGGCTGCAGGCGTGTGGTCGCAGAAGGGGGAGGAACCAAAGATTACGGAAGACCTGATCAGCAGCCGTATCGAGGAGATCAGTCAGCTTGCGTCTGTAGAATACCACTACACGAAGGTGGGAAAATACGAGGATCGCATCGATTTTTACGGATGGCAGGTACCACTGACCATGAAGCGGTTCATCATTTCTTACGACGGAACGATCTGGGCCGGCGTGGATTTGCAGCGGGCTGCCGTGAAGATCGACGATGACGGATCCGTGGAAGTGACGTTGCCGGAAGCCGAAATTCTGGCTCACGAACAGGATTTGGACAGCATTACCGTCTTCGATGAAACGAAGAACCTATTCAACCCTGTTCAGATCACCGATTACATTGAGTTTTCCAAGGATCAGAAGCAGAGCGCAGAGGAAGAGGCGATCGGAAAGGGACTGCTGGTGGAAGCTCAGCGGCGTGCGGAAGAGACGGTGACGGAATGGCTGGCAACGATCCTGAACACGACGGGAGCCACGCCGGAAATTCGAGTGGTTTCTACGGCGATCAAGGATGCGGAATGAGGAAGATGCGATGATGGAAAGCCGGGAATACACTCATATTACCCACGAATTCGCGCCGGTGTTCGATGAGAGAAGCCGCGTCTTAATTCTGGGGACGCTGCCCTCAGTGAAGTCCCGAGAGGGACGCTTTTATTACCATCATCCCCAGAATCGGTTCTGGAAGGTATTGGCCAGGATCACCGGAACGGAACTTCCGGTGACCATCGACGCCAAAAAGAAGATGCTTCTGGATCACGGCATCGCCATCTGGGACGTGATTCAGAGCTGTGACATCATCGGATCGTCGGACAGCTCCATCCGGAATGTGGTTCCGGCTAATCTTCGGTTGATTTTGGATCGTGCACCTGTCCAGACCATCTTTGCCAATGGCGGTAAGGCCTACGAGCTGTTTCTGCGTTACTGCACCGATATGACACAGCTCCCCGTAGTAAAGCTGCCTTCCACCAGCCCGGCAAACGCTGCCTGGACGCTGGACCGTCTGGTATCGGCCTGGGAAGAGGCTCTGCGCCAGGGTGGATTCTGATCTTCCTTTTCTATGTTCCGATACTGGGACTGCGAAAAGGATCACTCAGGTGAACGCCGCTGAGGGCGCGAAAGGGATCACCCAGGCGAACGCCGCTGAGGGCGCGAAAGGGATCACCCAGGCGAACGCCGCTGAGGGCGCGAAAGGGATCACCCAGGCGAACACCATTAAGGTCATAAAAAAATCCGATAAGAAAGAATGGAAATGTAAAAATATTCCTAAATGAGAGATGCCGGTCCCGACAAAAGTCAGGCCGGCATCTCTTCGTAATGAAATCAGTGGACCGCTGGCGATCAACGCCAGCGGTCGTTTTATCTTTGATGGTGGCGCGGCGGATGACCACCGCGCTTCCACCTAATCAAAAAACATGGTGTGGCTCCCCGAGGCGCATGGGCGAGGAGTTACCGGCACAGAAAGAGATTG
>JAGATO010000295.1 GCA_017621195.1 Bacillota bacterium
TCCAGTCGGAGCTGTTCTTCCGGCTGGCTGCGGTAACGCCGGATGAGGACTGGAAGAGGATCCGGCTGCGCCCCGGCGTATTGTTTATCGTGGGCGACGAGAAACAGGCGATCTATCGGTTCCGGGGCGGGGATGTGGACAACTACAACGCCGTGAGGAAGCGGTTTGAAGAGGACGATGCCTGCGAGGTTCTGCAGCTTTCCTGCAACTTCCGGTCCAGCGCTCCCATGACCCAGTGGTTCAACCAGGTCTTTTCTGCGGATCGATTTCTGGGAACGTCCTTCCCGCAGATCGAGCCGTCGGAGAAGCAGAAACGGTTCGGCGAACAGAGCGGTACGGTGGACGGCGTTTACCGCTACCCCGTCATCGCAAAGAAGCGGGGAAACCGCAACAGCCCCTCCATTGAAGGAAACGAGAACGATCAGATCCTGGCTCTGATCCGGGACCTGCTGACGAAGGAGATCTTCTCCTACAACCACGTGGCCCAGTCCACAACGAAGCGTCCCATTACCTACAGCGACATCATGATCATTACGGCCAACAAGGGAAGCCTGCGGAATTACATTCAGCTGCTGGCCAAGCACGGGATTCCCTACAGCGTGGCCGGAAACAGCCGCCTGGCGGAAAATCCCGTCCTTCCCATGATGGAACGGCTGCTGGATGCGGCCATCCATCCGGGAGATACCTTCCGGACGTATGGATGTCTGATGCAGCCGCCCTTTTCCCTGATGGAGAGCGAGATCTACCGATGGAAGAACGAAGGAAAGGGAACGGCGGCCGGGAAGGCCTTTGCCATGCTGGAAGATACAGCCTATCGGGTCAGACGGGAGACGCCGTCGGCTCTGTTTCAGCATCTGCTATATCAGCTGAAATCCTGGCGCTGGCTGGATCCGGTCTGCGGCGACAGCATGGATACGCTGTATTACGGATTGGAGCTGGTTCGGGCGGAGGAGGCTGCCGGGAAGCTGCGCAACGGCGATGAGCTGCTTCGGTTTATCGGTGAGCAGCTGCGCGGCGGCGGTTACGAGTACGAGATGGCGACGGAAGAGCGCAGCCGCGGGATCAAGTTGCTGAATCTGCACAAGTCCAAGGGTCTGGAAGCGCCGGTGGTCATTCTGGCGGACGCGGCCATGCCCACGGAGTACAAAGTGAATCTGTGCCTCGATTTTCAGACGAGAAAGGCCTATGTGGCCAGCATCACCAAGCGCTCCGAATTCGGAAAGAAGGCCAATGAGATCGTGAGCACGGATCAGTTCCAGACGGAAACCGGCGCTGAGGAGGAACAGCTGCGCCGGGAGAAGATCCGGCTGCGCTACGTGGCGGCGACCCGGGCCGAAAACGTACTGCTGATTCCCCAGCTCCATGAAAACATCGGGGATAACGGTGTGCCGGTGGCCGGTGACATTACCGACGGGCGGTGGGATGATTTTATTACAGCATCTCCCCAGCCCATTCCGCTCTATACTTTCACCGGGACGAAGGGAACGACTGCCGCTGACACTGACGATGGCGACGACGGAGATACCATGGTGGTAAAGCCCTTCCGTGGAGAGTTTTCCGTGGAACGCAGTTACGGGACGCTGAATCCAAGCAAGGTTCAGTGCCGGACTTGCGTAGAAGGCGAGGGCACCGAAGGAGAGACGGGAGTGAAGGCCGCGCCGCCAGCGAATGATGTGGATAGCTTCGAGCCGGTCAAGAGCATGGGAGCGGACGGAGCGGAGGAGGTTCCGCTGGTGAGAACCAGAGAAGAATGGAAATCCGTTCCGGCTACGGTTTTGGGAACGGCGGTCCATCGGCTGATGCAGGCCATGGTGGATCGGCGCAGCCAGACTGTGGATGCGGATCACTGGCAGTCCGTGGCCAGAGCCATTGCACTGGAAGAGGATGTGGCGGCGGAAGATCGGACGGCGGTAGCCGATTGCCTCGGAGCTGTGGCTTCGGTGATGAGCAGCGGCGGCTATGCCCAGACGTTGGATGGCGCGGAGACCGCAGCCTATCCGTGGATTCCGCGGACCGTCCCGGGAGATCTTCTGCGGGAGTTGGCCGATGCGGAGGAAGTGTATACGGAGCTTCCGTTTTCGCTGTACCTTCCGGCCCAGAGTCCAATGCTTCAGGAACTGGCCCGGACGCTGGTGATCGATGCGGATGCGGATGGCTACCTTAACGGCATCATGGACCTGATCTACTGCAAAGAGGGAGTCTGGTACATCTGCGATTACAAGACCAACGAGAAGAGAGACGGACTGTACAGACACTACGAGGGACAGCTTCTTCTCTATCGCGAAATCGCCCGACAGCTGTTGGGACTGAAAGAATTGCCGCAGGCCTATCTGTACCACATTCCCTGTAAAACGACGTAAACGATATCATTGAAATGAAACCGCACCGCGGGAGACCATCTCCTGCGGTGTTTTCTCTTTTGAAACCTCCGAAAAGCGGCGGCGCCGACTGTTGTATAGTGAAGCTACAAAAGATGTGAGGGAGAAAGGAAGGAAATGATGGGAAAGGGAATGACTCTGGAACGGTGGAAAAAACAGTGCATCAAGGCCATTGAGGTGGAGGATATCGTAGCCCTTCGCCGTGTTTTGGATCAGTCCGAAACCGTGGAATTCGGATGGGGAAGGGAGGAAGAAAAATACCTTCTGGATCTTGCGATGCAGAAGGAGAACAGGGAAGTTTTGAGAACTATTTTATCCCATCCTCAATTTAGCGGGCTGGGTAGCTATGTGATGAGAACAGCTTTGGCTGAGGGAGATATCGCATTGTTGGATCTGGTTCTGGACTACACCAACGCCAACTTACCCTATTACGACCGCGTTCAACAGAAGATCGAAGGATATTCGGCCGGTCACATCGGAACAGCTTGTTCCGAGGGGATGGGATTTCACATGACCGTGGAACCTTTGGGGTGGTGCGCCGTCCGGGGAAAAAGGGAGATGGCAGAGCTTCTGCTGCGGCGAGGAGCGAGACCGGAGGGGTGTACGGTACGGGATATGATGGATCAGGGAAAAAAGAATTATATGCGCCCCATGGGAGCCACCTATCTTGAATTCCTGTTTCGATGGGAGGAAGACGGAGAGCAGTATATGGAGCGGACGTCCAGCGTGATCGGACTTCCGCCCTGGGCCTACGCCATGTACTGCGAGGATCTTGCGGCGGCGGAATACTTTCTGGAGCTGGGTGAGGATCGATACAGTCTGTCTCTGGCTCTTGCAGTGTCCATGGTGCGCAGCGGCCCCATGATCCGCCTCCTGCGAAAGACGAAGCCAAAGCTGATGGAACAGATCCGGCCGGAATTCATCCTTCGCCGTTTCTGGCCCGATGCGGTGAGAGAATTCTTTGCAGATGGCAGGGAGATTCCCCGGGGAGCTGTATCCATCATGGGGAGAAATCTGTTCGAGGAATACGACATTGTGGAAGAACAGATGAAACCGACCCGGGTGGGATTTCGGGAAAAGGAATTCATGGAAACGCTTCGGTTTCTGATGGAACGGGGCTATCGGTTGACGAAAGAGGACCTGGACTATCTGGTCTGTGTCATGGTGGTCTTTCGCAGTCAGCGGCTGTTGGAACTTCTGAAAGGGCGGATCCCGAAGGATACGGATATGTCGGATTTCATCGATTTGATTCCTGTGGACGAGAAGGACTGGGAATTCGGAAAAAAGCTGGAAGAGGCCGGTGTCAGATTTCAATGCGTCATCGACGACCATCTTCCCATGTATCGCGATCTGAACTGTCCGCAATTGATGCGATTGTTTCGGCTGGTGGAATTCGAAAAAAAAGATACAGACCAGCTGGATGCGCTGGTGCGATCGGCCATCTTCAGCCGCAGCAGGCGGGCCGCGGCCCTGGTGTGGAAGCGTGGCCTTCTCAACCGGAAGAATCTTGCTCAGGCCACGGAGATGATCTGCGACTATCAGATCAAAGAACTGTATGAATTCATTGCGGAGCTGGCGGCAGCCAGCGGAGGAAGCGAGGTCAGATATGAATTGTAATCGGATCAGGGAGGCCAACCGACAGGCCAGGGAAATGCGGGAGTTGATCCAGAAATGCCGTTGGAGCCAGGTACTCCAAAAGGCGGAGGAACGGCCGGTACTGTTGGTATGGAACCAGATGGAAGAAAACTATGGGGAAAGCATTTTCTGGCGCATCTGGGAGGAGGATCGCTGGGTGGGAAGGGATTGCGTCCGCATCCTCTTACAACATCCAAATCTGGCTCGCTGCGCCAATATCGTCAGCCTGGGTGAAGCCCAGTTTTCCAAGGATGGGCGGGACTATTTCGTTCGAGGAACGCTGACGGGACTTTTGGCCGGCACCGGTGAAATCGGGCTGCTGGAGGAAGCTTTGGACTGCGGGCTGGACGTGGATGGTTGGGACGGAGAATCCTGGTACGAGGACGAGTATGGACTGTACCATTTTCGCGGTGAGAGGGGCTGTATGCTGCAGTGTATCGAGGGATTTCACAGGAGACATCGGGAGGCGGTGGAAGATGACATTTCCTTTCGGGAAACGACGCCGCTGCTGGTAGCGATCCTGAGAGAGAATGTAGAAATGGTGGATCTTCTGATTCGCCGCGGAGCTTCCTTCGCACCAAAATCGGAACTGTGTAAAAATTATCTCAGAACCTGCGATTCCTGGACCATTCGGGATCGCCTGAAAGAAGCTTACGGAAGGTAGAACGATGAGAGAATACATGGAATGGGACAGCGTGGACAGCATCATACGCGGTGGAGAGATTTCACGGTTAGAGCAGGAACTGGAAGGTGATTTCGAACGGTTGGCGATGACGCAGGACTTCAAACCGAATATGCCGCTCCTGCTGACGCTTTGGGAATCGTATCCAGCGGTGACCAGACGGCTTCTGCTGAACTGGTGCGATCAGGGAGACGGAAAAAAACTGGTTCGTATGTTGGAAGTCGCTCCCATGGAATTTCAGTTCCAATGGGATAAGGCGCTCTGCTACGTCAACGGGAACGTCCTCTTCAGGGCGGTGTGGAACGGAGAATACGAGCTGGTGAAGCGCTTTCTGGAACTCGGCATGAACCCCGATGGAGCCTGTACCCATACGTACCTCATGCGCTCAGGAGAAGAACTGTTTCCCTACAGCCGCTGGGGAAAAATGAAGGTGACCAGCCAGGAGAACGAGTTTTTCATGTTCGACGTGTGGGGAGGCTCCTTTTACGATAACGACCGGGAGGAAGAACACATCATTACTCCGTTGTATCTGGCTCAGCTGCAGGGGGATCAGCGAATGGTCTGCATTTTGAAAGAAGCAGGGGCTTGCGATGTGCCGTCTCGCGAAAAAATGTGGGAGGAAGTGAAAACCTCCGAAAACTGACCGCAGTGGGTACGGTATCATGTAGCTACAATCAAAGAAACAGACGGGAGGATTTGGATATGAATATTAAAGATGCGAAAAATTGTATCAAAGATGCCATTCGGTTATACCTGTTAAAGAACGAAGACGGAAGCTACCGCATTCCCATCAATCGCCAGCGGCCCATCGCCCTGATCGGACCGGCCGGTGTGGGAAAGACCGACATCGCCAAACAGGCGGCGGAAGAAATGGGCGTAAACTTCCTTTCCTACACCATCACTCATCACACCAGACAGAGCATCATGGGTCTGCCCCGGCTGTCCGTCAGGGAGTACGAGGGCTGCGAATACCATGTGACGGACTATACCATGAGCGAGATCATCGCGGAGATTCACGAAACGATCAAAAGCTCCGGTCAGAAGGAAGGCGTTCTGTTCCTGGACGAATTCAACTGCGCATCGGAGACCATCGCACCACTGATGCTGCAGTTCTTACAGAATAAGACCTTCGGCCCTCATAAAGTTCCGGAAGGCTGGGTCATCGTCCTGGCCGGGAATCCGGCGGAATACAACAAGTCGGTAAAGGAAATGGACGTGGTGACGAGAGACCGCATTCGACAGATCAACGTGGAGCCGTCCTTCGACGTGTGGGAGGAATACGCCATCAACAAAAACATCCATCCTTCGATCCTAGCCTATCTGTCCCAGAATCGCGGCCACTTCTATCACTTCTCCGCCAGCGGACTTCAGAAGCAGATGGTGACGGCCCGGGGATGGGAAGAGCTGTCCCAGATGATCGGACTGTGCGAAGAACAGAACATCCGCATCAACGCCGATCTGGTTTCGCAGTATCTGGCCAGCGATAAGATCTGTCACAGCTTCATCAACTATTACAATGTTTTTTCCAACATCGCCACGCAGGAGGAACTGGAGACGATCCTGAAGGGGACGGCCTCGGAGGAGCTGCAGAAGCGCTTCTCCAACAAGAGCTTCGACATTCGATGCGCAGTGATCTGGATGCTCAGCAGCCGTCTTCAGAAGGATATCTTCGAATACTGTACGATGACGAAAACGTGTGACGGCCTTCATCAGGTTCTGAAACAGGTGGACGCAACGAAACCCCTGGGCGATCAGCTGAAGGTGCAGAAACGGTTCGATGAATCGGAGTGGACGTCCTACGCTCCTTCGGAGGATGAGCTGGTGGAACGCACGCTGAAAAAATTCCGCTCTTCGGTACGCGGAATGAACAGTCAGGCCGGGTTTGAGAAGGTGAAAAAGTCCTTCTACGACATGGTGCATCAGCGTGAACAGCTGCGGAATCAGGCCAACGATGAAATCACTCACGTATTGGACTTCATCAGCCGGGTCTTCGGCGAAAACAGCGAGATGGAAATTCTTCTGAACTCTCTGAACACCAGCGAAAGCGCCATTCGCCTGATGGCCGAAACGGGAAATCCCACGTATCTGGACCACAAAAAGAACATCTTTGGCGGGCTGTCCAAGGCCAGTCTCAACCGGAAAATGAAAAAGGAGGCGTAAATTATGTATATTTTATACGATGTAATGGAGATTTTGCGACAGGTGATTCATCTGTTGATTCTGATGGGATGCGGCGTAGGAGTCATCTTTCTGATTCTGGTTTTAAGGGATCTGCAGAGGTTTTTAAACAAGGCGTCGGATTTGGGAATTCAATCCATGGTCAAGCTTTGTGATGAAATCGATGTACTGGATGGAATGATCAAGGATGAGGAAGCTGCGCTTCCGGCTGGACAGGAGAACGGCGATGAACAACAGTGAACGAAACAGGCTGGCCGGTGACATTCTTCGATACAGCCGCCAGACGCTGTTAAAGCAGTGGCCCTATCTGGGGCCTCTGCTGTATCAGCTTCAGATGTGCCCCATGGAGGAAGTACACATCATGGGAAGCAACGGCCAGTTTCTCTATTATAACCCTGAGGATGTCATTGCACTGTATAAAGAAGACTCTTCCGAAATTCCGAAGATGATGATTCACGCGTTAGGACACTGTATGTTACAGCACGTAGAGCGGCGAAACGGAAGAGAACACGCTCTATATGATACGGCCTGCGATCTTTCCGTGTTTCAGCTGATCGAGAAGCTGCCGGGCGGAAGGAGCTTTGTGGGGACTGCGGAAGAACGAAGTCGGGTCAATTCCCTGTTGGGTTTACGGGGCCACGTCAGCGCGGAGTCGCTGTATCAGGATGGAAAGAAAGATGCTCAGCTGATGCAGAACATGGAAAACCTGAGCCAGACGGTATACCGGGACGATCACAGAATCTGGGGAAAGAAATTGGAGGCGCAGGAGGGAGAGGACGGTTCGTCATCGTCCTTCTTATGGAAACAAGCCATGCAGCGCGCTGCAGACGAATATCAACAGATGATGCAGAGAGAGGGAAGATACCAGGGTATGGGATCGGGCGATTGGACGTCCATGCTGGATCTGGATCAGGAGGA
>JAGATO010000028.1 GCA_017621195.1 Bacillota bacterium
AATCCCATCTTCTCAGCCACAAGATGCTGGAAGGCATGCTGATCGCCGCGGTTGCCTGTCGCGCGCAGGAGGGCTTCATCTACGTCCGCGCCGAATATCCGCTGGCCGTACAGCGCCTGCGCACCGCCATCGCTCAGGCCGAAGAATGGGGCCTGCTGGGCGACAATATCCTGGGCTCTCAGTTCAGCTTCCACATGCACATCAATCAGGGTGCCGGCGCCTTCGTCTGCGGCGAAGGTTCCGCTCTGACCGCCTCCATCGAGGGCAACCGCGGCATGCCGCGGGTCAAGCCGCCCCGCACCGTAGAGCACGGTCTGTTCGACAAGCCCACGGTATTGAATAACGTGGAAACCTACGCCAACGTACCCAAGATCATCCTCAACGGAAACGAATGGTTCCGCTCCATGGGTACGCCGGGAAGCCCCGGAACCAAGGCCTTCGCCCTCACCGGAAACGTGAACAACACCGGTCTGATCGAAGTTCCCATGGGAACCAACTTGAAGGAAATCATCTACGACATCGGCGGCGGTATCAAAAACGGAAAGAAGTTCAAGGCCGTACAGATCGGCGGACCCTCTGGCGGCTGCCTGTGCCTGGACCACGAACACCTGGATCTGCCTCTGGACTTCGACTCTCTGAAGAAGGCTGGCGCCATGATCGGTTCCGGCGGTCTGGTAGTCATGGACGAAGACACCTGCATGGTGGAGGTTGCCCGGTTCTTCATGAGCTTCACCCAGAGAGAATCCTGCGGCAAGTGCGTTCCCTGCCGGGAAGGTACCATGCGCATGCTGCGGATTCTGGAGAAGATCACCTCCGGCCAGGGTACGGTAGAAGACCTGGATCTGCTGTCCGAGCTGGCCGACACCATCACCGACACAGCACTGTGTGGCCTGGGTAAGACGGCCTCCCTGCCGGTCAAGAGCACGCTGAAATACTTCCGCGACGAGTACCTGGCTCACGTCGTCGACAAGAAGTGCCCCACCAAGGCCTGCAAGTCCATGACCTCCCTCGTGATCGATCCCGAACTGTGCCGCGGCTGTACCAAGTGCGCCCGCAACTGTCCGGTCAGCGCCATCAACGGCAAGGTCAAGGAACCTCACGTCATCGATCAGACCAAGTGCATCAAGTGCCGCGCCTGCATCGACACCTGCAACTTTAAGGCCATCAAGGAGGAGTAAGTCATGATTAACAGAAACGAAACCAACGAACAATATATGTGGATCGATGGCATGAAGGTGAAGCTGGAAGGCGAAAACAACATTCTGAAGGTCATCCGCAAGACCGGCATCGAGCTGCCCACCTTCTGCTACCACTCTTCCCTGTCCCTTTACGGCGCCTGCCGCATGTGCGTAGTGGAAGACGACAAGGGTTCCGTCATGGCGGCCTGCTCCACCGTTCCGAAGCACGGCATGTCCATCAAGACCAACACCAAGAAGCTGTTGAAGCACCGCCGCATGATCATGGAGCTGATTCTGGCAAACCACTGCCGCGACTGCACCACCTGCGACAAGAACGAAAAGTGCGACCTGCGCGCTCTGGCTTCCCGCCTGGGTGTCTACAACGTCCGCTTTGAAAATTCCCGCCCGGTAAAGCCCATCGACAACTCCAGCCCCGCCATCGTCCGGGATCCTTCCAAGTGCATCCTCTGCGGCGACTGCGTTCGCGTCTGCGACGAAGTGCAGGGCATGGGCGTCATCGACTTTGCCCACCGCGGCTCCGACATCGAAGTCACCCCCGCCTTCGGCAAGTCTCTGGCGGAAACCGACTGCGTTTCCTGCGGCCAGTGCGTTGCCGTATGTCCCACCGCTGCGCTGCACATCAAGGGCCAGACCCAGGAGGTCTGGGATGCCCTCCACGATCCCAACAAGCGTGTGGTCTGCCAGATGGCTCCCGCCGTCCGCGTCGCTCTCTGCGAAGAATTCGGCATGGAGGCCAGCGGCCTGTCCACCGGAAAGACCTTCGCGGCGCTGAATCGTCTGGGCTTCGACTACGTCTACGACACCTGTCTTTCCGCCGATCTGACGGTAGTGGAAGAGTCCAACGAATTCCTGGAACGTCTCCAGAACGGAGGCCCCTTCCCCATGTTCACGTCCTGCTGTCCCGGATGGATCAAGTTCGTGGAAGAACGCCATCCGGAGCTTTTAGATAACATCTCCACCTGCAAGTCGCCCATGCAGATGCTGTCCGCCGTGTCCCGCAAGTACTTCCAGCGCCCCGAGTGGCAGGACGGAAAGGAAACGGTCATGGTGGCAATCATGCCCTGCACGGCCAAGAAGGCGGAAGCCGCCCGGAAGGAATTCTACCACGACGGCAAGTACGACACCGACATCGTCATCACCACGTCGGAGCTGGCCTATATGCTGAAAGAAGCCGGCATCGACCTGGCAAACATGCTTCCCGAATCGCCCGACATGCCCTTCGGTCTGGCTTCCGGTTCCGGACTGCTGTTCGGCGTCACCGGCGGCGTTACGGAAGCGGTCATTCGCCGCTGCGCCGACCAGAAGACGTCGGAAACGCTGCAGGCCATCACCTACTGCGGCGTCCGCGGCATGGACGGTTTGAAGGAAGCCATCGTGGACATCGGCGGAAAGGAAATCCGCATCGCCGTGGTCAGCGGTCTGGCCAACACCGAAGCTCTGATCCGCGAGATTCAGGCCGGAAACATCTACTACGACTTCATCGAAGTCATGACCTGCCCCAGCGGCTGCATCAACGGCGGCGGTCAGCCTCTCGTCCAGAAGCGCAAGAACATTCCGGAAACGAGAAGCTCCGCCATCTACGCTGCCGACGGTATGGCTCAGCTGAAGTATTCCGACGAAAACCCTCAGGTGAAGAGCATCTATCACGACATCATGGGCATCGGTGAGGCTCACAAGCTGCTCCACGTCCACTACGCTCATCCGGATCACAAGTAGCTTGAGTGGATTCGGGACTTTCACCCGTGAGAGATGTGCCATGTCAGGCGCACGCGAGGAACGATTTGACAATCTCGTTTCTTTTGTCTATAATACAAGCTAACAACAATACCCACTCATATACTGGGTAAGTCTAACAGAATATGGCACTCATGTGCCGGAAAAAGGAGAAATCAACATGTCCAGAATTGCATATGTAAAACACGAAGAAGTGACCGGTAAGGCGAAGGAAGTCTATGAAGATCTGCAGAGCCGTGGCGCTCTGACCAACATGAAGCAGACCCTTTTACAGGATTACAATACCTACGAAGCCTTCATGGGCTGGTATTCCTCCTGGAACCGTCTGGTAGAAATCGTAGGCCAGCGCGCTGCCGTAGTTTACGCTCACGCTGTATCCTCCACCAACGGATGCCTGCTCTGCTCCCTGTTCTTCGTCAGCGATATTCAGGATCTGGGTGAAGATGTAGCTACCATCCAGTTCACCGAAGAAGAAGAACTGCTGGTCGCCCTGGCAAAGCAGATCGTAAAGAACGCGACCGCCGTCAGCGACGAACTGTTCGGACAGCTGAAGGCTCGCTACAGCGACAGCGAAATCGTGGCTATCGTCGGCTTCGCCTGCCAGATGATGGCTACCAACAACTTCAACTCCGTTCTGCGGGTTCCCCTGGATGACCGCCTCCTGCCTCTGCAGGACAAGTTCCAGCCCGCAGACTGGCGCAAGGATATTAAATAAACCGATTCTCATTGAACGAAAAAGGTCGATCCCGATGATTGTCAGGATCGACCTTTTTTCGTCTCTCGATTCAGTGCGTACAGATAGGAATACACCGCGGGTACTGCCGACACCGCCAGAACCAGCATCACCACCACCGGAAAGTTCATGTGCCCCAACAGGGACAGCACCAGGAATACGACCCCTGCTCCCATCCACAGCCAACCCGCCATCCGGTGAGTTTTGTTCCAGTTTTCGGGATCATCCAGCGTCCAGGGAATCCGAATCCCGATGGTGTAGTTCTGTCGACACTTTGGAAGATAATTCCCGATGATGACGAACAGAAGTCCCACCAGAATTCCCGCCAGCCGCGTCATGTCCACCGGAACTCCCAGAGCGTACAGGTAGATGCCCGACATGACAAAGACGGAAATCGCCGGACAGATCCACAGAACCAGATGGAACAGCTTTTTCTGAATGTTGCGCCGCCGCGGATCCAGCGTCGTCACCACCGTGCAGAGCAGGTGGATCCCCACGAGAAGCAGGGGAAGGCCGAACACGGCAAACCCCTTTCCCGACCAGCCATCGGCCGCACCGTTGCTGTCGAAATGGGTGGCGATGGTATCGGGAAGTCGGTTCCACAGAATTACCCCCACCAATATAGGCAGAGCAGTGACCAGCGCAGTCACAAGAATATACCCTCGATTATTTCTCAGCATCTTCATTTCCCCCTTTTAATTCCGAAAGCCAGAGCATGACTTCTTCCACCACAGACGTGTTCAGTTCATAATATATGAAGTTCTTTTCCCTGGTCTCAAAGACCAGATCCGCCTTTTTCAGAATTCCCAGATGGTAGGAAATCGTCGCTCCCGTCATATCGAAATGACTCCCGATTTCTCCGGCAGAAAGTCTTCCCTGCTTCAGGAGTATCAGGATTTCCCGGCGAACGGGATCGGCCAATGCCTTAAACGTTTCTGCAAACCCCATGATGCATTCCTCCGTGGTATTTAGAATTTTTTCTAAATGTATATTACCACGGATTAGCTCTTATCGCAATAGTTATTTAGAATTTTTTCTAAATAACTTCTTTCCCTATTCTTCCCCTCCATTCCGTCTCCATTCTTTCCCCCAAACCCAAAACCGGTTTTGTTTCAACGTGAATTTTACCAGTTTTTTATAAAAACCGCTCCCATTGCTAAGGTTTCAAGCCGGAATTTACAGCACCATTTCCCACAGCAAAGAGGAAATTGCATTCTGCGGCGCCCAACGGCAGCTGATGCGGTGACCAACGGCAGTTGAGCGCCGCTAACGGCACCCTGAATT
>JAGATO010000029.1 GCA_017621195.1 Bacillota bacterium
ATTCCATAAAACTTATAGACTCTTTGGAATCCATTTGATAAAATAAAATTATCAGATTCCCGATTTTCTGAGATATATGAGAGGAAGACAAAAATGATACTTGTATCTTTAGCCAAAACAAGAACGCAAGAAAATTTATTAAACTTCTTTTTTGGCAAATGCACAAATTTTGAAGTAATGTACCCTAATGACGATGCAGATGATAATTTTGATAATCCGTTGCTAGAGGGAAAAAATGAGTTTTTAAAATTGAAAAATATAACTATTGCTGCATGGAGTGGAATGAAAAATTCCATAAGAATATTCGGCGTTTTAGATAACGATGTTAAGGAAATCTTTTATCGTTCTTTAAACAGAAAAGGTATATGGAAATATTCCCTTTTTGACAATGAAAGCGAAGTTTTTTCTGTTAGCGATTTTGATGTGGGAGTATTGCGGATTTCACAAGCAGAATTTAAGCATTTAATTCACACAAATATAATTTGTTCTGATGATTTATTCGAATGAAAATGGTGTGTATTGTTTAATGCAATACGCACCATCCAAAACTCCGCTATGCTGCTGAGGGCAAAATAATTACATTATCTTCTATAGAGCCTTCATCAAGATCAAGACTAAATGGAATAACCGGAACAGGATCCATTGGAATAATCAAAGATGAACGAATCAAGAGTGGCCGTTATATTAAGAAAAAAGGAGCTGGAGTCTGATGTTAGGAGCGATTATCGGTGATATTGCCGGATCTCGTTTTGAATGGTACAACATAAAGACAAAAGAGTTTGAGCTGTTCGATGATATATGCTGTAAACCCACTGATGATAGCGTGATGTCTCTTGCTATTGCAAAAGCGCTGATGAATTGTGCCCCGGACTTTACAAACCTGAAACAGGAATCCGTTTCTTGTATGCAGGAGCTTGGAAAGAAATATCCCCATGCCGGTTATGGCGGGACCTTCAAACATTGGATTCACAGTCGTAGTCCTCAGCCTTATAACAGTTGGGGTAACGGTTCTGCCATGCGCGTTAGCGCCTGCGGGTATGTGGCGAATTCAATCGAACAGGCAATTGCGCTCTCGCGAACTGTTACCGAAGTGACACACAATCATCCGGAAGGGATGAAAGGTGCTGAATCCGTTGCTGTTGCCATTTTTATGGCTCTCCATGGAAGCAGTATGCTTGATATTCAGGATCACATTACCAAACATTACTACGCGATTGATTTTAAACTTGACGATCTCCGCCCAGTATATACTTTTGAAGTTTCCTGTCAAGGCAGTGTACCTCAGGCTTTTGCAGCATTCTTTGAGTCGATGAATTTTGAAGACGCTATTCGCAACGCCATCTCTATTGGTGGAGACAGCGACACAATTGCGGCGATTACCGGCAGCCTTGCAGAGGCATATTATGGAGTTCCAAGTGATATCCGCAAGCATGCGCTCACCTTCCTGGATGAGCATCAGCTAAAGATCCTCACCGATTTTGAGAATGCCTATCCTCCGAAAACGGAAATTGTATGATCGGATCATAATTCCAAAATCACGAAAAAGAAATCTTATACGAAAAATCGTTTTTTCATATATATCTCTGGTTCAAGTCAATTTTTTTGAGAGCAGCACTATTCTTCTTTGAAATATCAAGAAAAAGGCGGAAATGTAAAAAACACCGCGGCCAATCCTCATTTTTCACTTTCTATAGAACTGAAAAAACAAGTGTGGTATAATAAGCCGAAGACAGAGACGCTGTAGACGCCATGCGAAAAGAGCAGATAGCGATTGGCAATACGCGCCCGACGCGGCGATTGGCGATGCGGGAGTGTGAAGGAGAAAGCGATATGCAGAACGGAGAGGAGACGAAGCAGCGAGTGGTGGTGCTTCCCGAACAACCGAAAAAGAAAAGGTACAAAGGATTTCTGATATTTCTGGGGCTTTTGGCGGCTCTGGGACTTTTTGCGCTGCTGATGATAATGCAGCGCGAGACGTCCGATGACCCGTATGAGATTGCGGACGAGCCATATGTGGCCGTCATGTACATAGAAGGCGAAATCGGAGATTCCAACTACGATTCTCTGGGATATCCCTACGGATATCAGCACGATTGGACGCTGGATCAGTTGGATCAGTTGGCCTACGACAGCTATAACCGGGGAATTCTGTTCTACGTAGATTCGCCGGGCGGAACCATCTACCACAGTGATGAGCTGTATCTGGCCATCCGGGAATACCGCGAAACCACCGGTCGGCCCGTCTATGTCTACATGGGGCCCTACGGAACCAGCGGCGCGTATTACGCCTCCGTTTCCGCTGACCGGATCTTCGCCAACCGCAATACCTGGACAGGATCCATCGGCGTCACCATCGGAACGATGTTCGACTTCTCTCAGCTGCTGGAAAATTACGGAATTCAGCACCACACCATCGACTCCGGTGAAATGAAAAGCGTAGGAAACATGTGGGATGAGTTGACGGAAGAACAGGAAGCCTATCTCCAGGGTCTGGTGGACGAATCCTATGAGCAGTTCGTGGCCATCGTGGCCGAAGAGCGCCATATGACGGTGGAAGAAGTGAAGAAACTGGCCGATGGCCGGATGTATACCGCAAGGCAGGCGAAAGAACTTGGTCTGATCGACGAGATAGGAACCATGGAAGATGCGATGAAAGAAATGAGAAGGGAATACGGCCTGTGGGACTGCGACTTTACCGACGTATATTACGAATTCGATTATGAGCCGAGCGTATGGGACTTCCTGCACATGCTGACCGGAAAAACCGATGCAAGTTCCTCTCAAGCACAGGCGCGGGTTCAGTCCAGATCTCAGACAAAGACCGAATATCCGTTGAAATATCTATGCGATATCACGGAATAGACGCATCGGATCGATACCACAGAATCAGCGAGGAGAACCAGTTATGAATCAGGATAAAACACCGTTATTTGATGCCATCATGGAATTCAACGAACGCCGTCCGGCCTATTTCCGGATTCCGGGGCATCGGTTCGAGCGCGGGATCAACCAGCGCTGGCGCGACGTAGTGGGCGATGCTATCTTTCAATTCGACCTGACGGAAACGCCTTATACCGACGACCTGCACAATGCGGAAGGCTCCATCGCCGAAGCGCAGAAGCTGGCTGCCGAAGTGTTTCACGCCGATCAGACCTTCTTTCTGGTCAACGGAACCACCTGTGGCAATCAAGCCATGGTCATGACGGCTGCCCTGGAGGGCGAGACCGTTGCCATACCGCGAAACGCCCACAAATCGGCGCTGATGGGCCTGATCATGAGCGGAGCGAAACCGGTGTATATCATGCCACAGCTTCATGAGACGTGGGGACTTCACGGTGGAATCCGTCCTCAGGATGTGAAAAAACTGTTTCAGGAACATCCGGACTGTAAGGGACTGATGGTGGTCAGCCCCACATATTACGGCGTCTGCAGCGACATCAAAGGCATTGCGGAGGTCTGTCACAGACACGGAGCCATCCTGATGGTGGATGAAGCTCACGGGGCTCACTGTTACTTTTCCGATCAGCTGCCGGAAGGCGACCTGATTCAGGGAGCGGATATGGTGGCTCAGTCCATTCACAAGGTTACGGGTTCGCTGACCCAAAGCTCCATGCTTCACGCCAGATTCGACCGGGTGGACCGGAGCCGACTAGAAGGGAACCTTCATCTGGTCCAGAGCACCAGCCCCAACTATCTGCTTCTGACCTCGCTGGATATGGCCCGTCACGACCTGGCCATGCGGGGAAAGGAGCTGATCGCCAACGCGGTGGAGCTGGCAAAGTATGCCCGTGACAGGATCAACGCCATTCCCGGCATCCGTTGTGCCGGACGGGAACTCATCGGAACGGCGGGAATTGACGATCTGGACGAGACGCGGCTGGTAATCAGCGCTGCGGACCTGGGCGTGGAAGGCTTTCGACTGGAACAGATCCTGTTCGACGAATACAACTGCGACGTGGAACTTTCGGACTACAAAAACGTATTGGCCATCGTCACCTTCGCCAATGTGAAGGAGGACATCGACAGACTGGTGGACGCACTGGAAGACATCGCTCGCCGCTTTGCCAACGGAACTCCGCTGGAAGAGGGAAAACCCCTTCCGCCGCAGCCGCCGGCCTTCATGACGCCGCGCCGTGCCTATTTCTCCGCCAGCGAGACCGTTGCCTGGGAGGAAGCCAGGGGCTGCATCTCCGCGGAGATGATCGCGCCCTATCCGCCGGGGATTCCCCTGATCTATCCGGGAGAACGGATGACGGACGAAGTGTGGGCGTTCCTGGACGAATATCGCCGTCGGGGCGGCCACCTGCAGGGACCGGCAGATCCGAAGCTGAACACCTGCCGCATCATCAAAGAATAAGATTCCACAGCCGGAAGAGGCTGTTGACCGCAATGCAGAGGATCGTACCCACCGCGGTGGGGATCAGGACGGCGGCCGCAGTCCACTTCCGGCTTTTCGTTTCCCGATAGATGGTCAGACAGGTGGTTCCGCAGGGGAAGTGAGCTACTGAAAACAGGAGAAAGCAGAGAGCGGTTACGTTGGTCCATCCGTGGGATGACAACAGCTGATGCAGCTGATCCAGACTGGTGTAGTCGGTGAGAACGCCGGTGGAGAGGTAGGTCATTAAAAGAATGGGAATGACGATCTCGTTGGCCGGAAATCCCAGGAGAAAGGCGGCGAGAATCACACCGTCCAGCCCCATGAGACGTCCCAGCGGATCCAGGGCTGATGTCAGCGCCGGCAGGATGCCGGCGTTTGCCAGAACCCAGATCAGGACGCCGGCGGGAGTAGCTACGCAGACGGCCCTTCCCAGGACGAACAGTGTCCGGTCCAGAACGGAGCGCAGAATCACCTTCCCGATCTGCGGCCTGCGGTAGGGCGGCAGTTCTAGAGAAAAGGCGGAAGGAAGGCCCTTCAGCAGAGTTTTGGACAGCAGAGCCGAAAGGAGTAGCGTCAGTCCGAAGCACAGAAGGATCAGCAGCGTCAGCAGGGCGGCGGCCAATAGAGATGAGCCGGAAGCGCCCGTGAAAAAGATGGTCAAAATGGCGATGAGTGTAGCGAATTTCCCGTTGCAGGGGATCAGTGCATTGGTCAAAATGGCGATCATCCGCTCCCGTGGCGATTCAATGATGCGGCAGCCGGTGACGGCGCAGGCGTTGCAGCCGAAGGCCATGCAGGTGGTCAGAGCCTGCTTTCCGTGAGCGCCGCAGCGTCGGAAGCAATGGTCCAGGTTGAAGGCGATCCGCGGCAGATAACCGGAATCCTCCAGCAGGGTGAACAGGGGAAAGAAGATGGCCATGGGCGGCAGCATCACGGAGACCACCCAGGTCAGCGTTCGATACAGGCCGTCCACCAGCAGTGATTCGGCGTTCCGGGACAGGGAGAGAGCGCGGAGCACGATGCGCAGATGAGGCGTGAGGGCATCGAAGCCGCGGCTTAGCCACTGGGACGGCAAATTGGCGCCGGACAGCGTCAGCCAGAAAATGAAGCACAGAAGGAGGAACATGAAGGGATAGCCGGTCACGGGAGACGTGAACAGGCGGTCCAGTCGCCGGTCCCGGACATGGGGATCCTC
>JAGATO010000296.1 GCA_017621195.1 Bacillota bacterium
CCGTGCGGAAAATCTGACCAGCAAGAGCATCTATACGATCGCGCCCCGGGGTCAGATCTTCGATCGAAACGGACAGCTGCTGGCGGGTAACAAGCCCAGCTTTAACGTCCGCTTTTCTCCTGACGGATTAAAGTCTGAGGAGATCAACGCCCAATCGCTGGAACTGATGAAGCTGTTCGAGAAAAACGGCGACAGCTACGTGGATAACTTTCCGATCCTGATCAGTGCAAATGGAGCGTTTTATTATACGTATCAGCAGACCATAGAAGAATGGCTGGAAAGTGAAAATATGCCAACTTCGTTTTCGGCACAGCAGGCCTTCGATGAGCTTTGCCTACGCTACGGCATCGAAGAAGGACTGGATAAATATGAAGCCCAGAGCGAACTGCAGAATACTTACGGCATCTATCCGCCCATTTCCGTCAAGAACATGGTATTCACAGAAGATCTGGAAAAAGAAAGCTTTTTAGGCAGATATCAGCTGGATCAGAAGACGACGGAAAAATCCTATACCGCCAAAGAGGCCTTTGATGCGCTTCGAGAGAGATTTGAGATCGATGACAGCGTATCGGATCAGGATGCTCGCCGCATCATGGTGATCCGAAACGAACTGAGCGCCCTGGGGTACATGGGCTACGTTCCGGCGAAGATCGCTGAAAACGTCTGCGATGCGACGATCATCGAGATCGAGGAGCGCAGCGACAGCTTCAAGGGAGTGGATGTGGCTGCGGAATCGGTGCGCTACTATCCTAACGGCAACACGGCTTCTCACATCCTGGGTTATCTGGGAAAAATCTCTGAAAGCGAAAAGGCCGCCTATCTTGAAAAAGGATACAGCAGTACCGACATGGTAGGTAAGGACGGAATCGAAAGCGCCATGGAGGACAAGCTGAAGGGAACGGACGGCGTGGAGGTGGTTCAGGTCAATGCTTCCGGAAAGAAAACCGGTACCATCAGCAAGACGGAGGCTACCAAGGGACAGGATGTCTATCTGACCATCGATCTGGAGCTGCAGAAGGTGGCGGAAGAATCCCTGAAAAAGATTCTGAACGCCCTGCAGACCGGCGGAACCTTTGAAAGCGAATGGGGAAATGTGAGCTACGCTACCAACGTCCACAAAAACGCCAACGTGGGCGCCGTTGTGGCTATTGAGGTAGACACGGGCGATGTGCTGGCCATGGCTTCCAATCCGGACTTCGACCCGAACCTGTTCGCTACCGGAATTTCTCCCGAGGACTGGTCGATGCTGCAAAAGGAAAATCCCAGAGACGCGCTGTCTCCCGCGCCGCTGTACAACGTAGCGGCAAGGACGGCGGTTCAGCCGGGTTCTACGTTCAAGCCGGTGACGGCTACGGCAGCCTATGCTTCGGGCCTCAATCCCAATCAGAAATATCGGGACGGAGGCTATCTGATGCTGGGAAATCAGGCGTTTAACTGCCTCGTATGGACCACGTCCCATTCCACTCACGGAATGGTGGATCTGAAGAGTGCCCTGGAAGTATCCTGCAACTACTATTTCTACGATCTGGCGACCAACTACGACTGGGCCAACAAGCATTCGCTGGGGCTGGATGCCGACATGGGTGTCGAAAAGATCGCGGAATACGCACAACAATACGGTCTGGGTCAGAGCACCGGAATCGAAATCAGCGAAACCGTCGGAAACGTTCTGACCGAAGAGAAGAAGATCGCTTCTTACAAAGCGATGCTTCGCCTGTATCTGAGAAACAATAAGAGCAAGTTCTTCACGGCTGAGGTTCTGGCGGACAGCGACAAGACCAATGAAGCCATCGATACCATCGTCAGCTGGACGGAAGAAAATCCTACGCGAAAGGTCATGCTGGAACGGCTGCCTCTGGTGGGGATTCGGGAAGACATGGTGGAGACCGTGACGGACAACGTCAAATACACCTATTTTAATTACGCCAAGCTGAATACTGCCGACGCTTTGAACGTGGCCATCGGTCAGGGTGAAAACGCGTATACGCCGCTGCAGATGGCAAATTACGTGGCGACGCTGGCCAACGGCGGACAGCGCAATCAGGTCAGCCTGGTGAAGGGGATCGAAGGCGAAGGACAGACCACCAAGCCGGAGCCGGAGAAGGTGGATGTGGACGATGCATCCTTTTTCGACATCCTGCTGGAAGGCATGCGCCGCGTAGCTCACGGAACCCGCGGAAGCGCCCGGAAGTATTTCGCCAACTTCCCGGTGGAAGTGGCGGCAAAGAC
>JAGATO010000297.1 GCA_017621195.1 Bacillota bacterium
CGCTTCCCAACGGGTGCACGGTCATCGATACGCCGGGCATGCGGGAACTGGGCATGTGGGATGCCAGCGAGGGAATCGACCGCACCTTTGCGGACATCGAGGCGTTAGCGGGGCAGTGCCGCTTTCGCGATTGCACCCACGGGTCGGAGCCTGGCTGCGCCGTGTGAAAGGCCGTGGAAGACGGAACGCTGTCGCCGGAGAGGCTGGCTTCCTATGAAAAGCTGAAGACGGAGAACGCCTATTTGGAGGATGCAGCGGGCTATCTGGCTGCCAAGGAGAAGAAGTTCAAGGAGATCGCCAAGCTTAATAAAAACAATCGCAGGCGATAAAGGAGGTTGGAGATGAAATCATTTGTGATCAAGGGAGATATCTGCTGGAGCAAGGATTCGACGACGCTTACAGCTGTGAAAGACGGGTATCTGGTCTGCGTGGATGGCGTATCTCAGGGAGTGTTTTCGGAACTGCCTGAGCAGTTTAGTGACCTCTCCATGGAGGATTACACGGGAAAGCTGGTCATTCCCGGAATGGTGGATCTTCACATCCATGCTCCGCAGTATTCGTTCCGCGGGCTGGGAATGGATCTGGAATTGCTGGAATGGCTTCAGGCCTACACCTTTCCGGAAGAGGCGAAGTACGCCGATTTGGAATATGCAGCGAAGGCATACGGCAGCTTTGTTTCGCACATGAAAGCCAGTGCAACGACGCGGGCCGTTGTTTTCGCTACGGTTCACAGGGATGCTACGGTCCTTTTGATGGATATGTTGGAAGATGCGGGTCTGGTCAGCTATGTGGGAAAGGTCAATATGGACCGGAACGGGCCGGATGACCTCTGCGAGTCCGGAGCGGAGGCTTCTGCCGGGGAGACCGTGGCGTGGTTAAAGGAAATTCAGGGAAGGTACGAAAATACCATGCCCATTCTGACGCCCCGGTTTCTTCCCAGCTGTTCCGATGAACTTTTGCGGGAGCTTCACAGAATCCAGACCGACTTCGGACTACCGGTGCAGTCTCATCTGTCCGAAAACCCGGAAGAGGTACGGCTGGTACAACGTCTCTTTCCCGATGCCTCCTGCTACGGCGACGGATATGAACGGTACGGATTGTTCGGAGGAAGCGCGAAGACGGTGATGGCCCACTGCGTTTACAGCACGCCGGAGGAAGTGGAGCTGCTTCAAAAGAACGGGGTGTTTGTAGCCCATTGTCCGGCATCCAACATGAATCTGGCATCCGGCATAGCGCCGATCCGTCGCTATCTGTACCGGGGAATACGCGTGGGACTGGGCAGCGATGTGGCAGGCGGCGAGTCGGAGTCCATGTTCCGGGCCATTTCGGACTGCGTTCAGGTATCGAAGCTGTACTGGCGCCTGGTGGATCAGGATGCAAAGCCCCTCAGCTTTGAAGAAGCGTTTTCTCTGGCAACGGTGGGCGGCGGTCGGTTCTTCGGAAATGTAGGCAGCTT
The DNA here is from genome assembly GCA_017621195.1 of Bacillota bacterium. GTDB lineage: Bacteria > Bacillota > Clostridia > Peptostreptococcales > Anaerovoracaceae > RGIG446. The sequence goes on from JAGATO010000297.1 coordinate 1,457, forward strand.
CGATCCGGGATTTGCCTTCGATGCGCTGGTTTTGGACGATAAGGCTCTCTGTGATCAAAACGACTTGACCGTCCAACAGCGTA
>JAGATO010000298.1 GCA_017621195.1 Bacillota bacterium
GCGCATCATCTCCTCGCCGTCGTCGCTGCCTCGATCGAAGAACGGACTCTTGGACGTGACCGACAGAGGGATTCCCACCGCCACTTCCACGCCCTCCGGCAGCATTCCCATCTCCGCGGCAACCCTGCCCGCCGAATACAGTACCCGGTTGTCGATGCGGTGATCCGCCGCCACCGATACCGCCGAGCCGATGGCAATGCCCAGATCGATCACATTGTGGGCGCAGCGGCTGTGAGCTTTCGTGCAGGCGCCGCAGTTCTCGTGGCCGCAGTAACCGCAGTTTTTCAGCCCCAGGGGCTTACCGATCATCCCCAGCAGAACCACGCACTGGGCGAAGTCCACGTTGTCGCCGTCCCGGCGGATAAAGTCATAGCCCCACTGTTCTCCATACCTGCGCATGGCCGCCGCCAGCTTCGCCTTATCCTCGCCGTCCACGATGGCGCAGTACAGATGATCCGTACCGGAGGCCTTGGGCGCGGTCCGCGCCGCTGCCGCCATCTGATCGGCAGTGCGCAGAATCGCCCGCTTTTCCGCGTCGTAACAATCGTATATCATAGTTCTCCCTCCCTCGTATCATTTCTATTTATGATACGTCTCGTTGTGATTGATTTTGAACGCCCGATAAACCTGTTCCAGCAGGATGACCCGCATCATCTGATGGGGAAAGGTCATGGCGCTGAAGGACAGCCGAAAATCCGCCCGGTTCAGCAGATTCTGAGACAGTCCCAGGGAGCCGCCGATGACGAAGACGATGTCGCTTTCCCCCTGCAGGCCCAGCTGATCCAGCTTCTGAGCCAACCCTTCGGAGGACAGCCCCTTGCCCTTCACGTCCAGAGCGATCACGTAGCTTCCGGGGCGGATCTGCTTCAGGAGAACCTCGCTTTCCCCCTCAATGACAGCCTGCTCCTGGGCCTCCGAAGCCCGGTCGGGAAGTCTCTCCTCCTTCAGTTCCTGTATGGTCAGATGACAGAAGCGGGACAGTCGTTTGGAATATTCCGCCACGGCCTGGGTCCAATAGTTCTCCTTCAGTTTTCCGATGCACAATACTGTAATGTTCATGATCTCCTCTTCTCTTCCGGATTCTCTCTTTTCTCCGGCTTTCCGCCGCCGGACGCTCCTCTTGAAAAACCAACGTTTCTATTATACGTAGCCGCGGCTCATAACGCAAGAAAAAAGAACGACACAGAGGAAATGTCCGAAAAAAAGGACCGTCGGCTCTGTGCGACAGTCCTTCTCAAATCCTTCTTCATTTCCTCTACAGCCTTGCTCGGAACGTCCTTCCTCGAACGTCCTTCCTCAGGCAGCGCTTCCCGCCGTCAGCTGGATCTTCACCTCATGGGGCTGCCCGTCCCTGTAGTAGACCACGTCCACCGTATCGCCCGGGCGGTACTTTACCAGCTGCGCGTTCAGAGAATTCATCCCGCTGATGGAGGCTCCGTTGATCTCCGTGATCACGTCATAGGGCTTCAGACCCGCCTTTTCCGCGCCCATGCCGGGGGTAATCTCCGCCACGAAAGCACCGCTGGTCACGCCGAAGTCCTGATCGGGATAGCTGTTCAGGTAGGTGGACAGATCCACGCCGCTGATACCGATGTACGCCTTGGTGAACTCGCCCTTGCTGCGGATCTCCTCTACGATGGGCATAACCGTATTGATGGGGATGGCGAAGCCCAATCCCTCGGCGCTGGACATCTTGGCGCTGTTGATGCCGATGACCTGACCTTCGGAATTCAGCAGAGGACCGCCGGAATTACCCGAATTGATGGTGGCGTCCGTCTGGATCAGATTTTCCATGGTGGTCTGTTTGTTTCCGTCGGTGACGGTGATCGTCCGGTTCAGACCGCTGATGACACCCTGAGTGAAGGAGCGGCTGAAGTTGATGCTCATGGGGTTGCCGATGGCTCCGGCATATTGGCCGATGGCAATCTCATCGGAATCGCCCAGTTCCACCGCCTGTAAATTATCGGCTTCGATCTTCACCACTGCCAGATCCAACGTGCTGTCGTTCCACAGCACCGTTCCGTCCACGTCTCTGCCGTCGTACAGGCTTACCGTCAGCGTCTTCGTCTGACCGTCGTTGACCACGTGGGAATTGGTCAGAATATATCCGTTTTCATCCACGATGAAGCCCGTTCCCATGCCCTTTACCAGCTGAGTCTGGCTTCCCCACCCGAAGAAGTTGGAAACCTCCCGCTCCGATGTGGTGCTGATCGCCACGACCGAAGGAACCACCTTTTCGTAGATAGCCTGGCCCACGTCCATGGTTTCGCTGGTCTGGATATTCACGTCGCCGTTGCGATAGATCACCGTAGGCATCAGCCCCGGAAAATAGGAAGCCGCCAGATAGACGGAAGCGATGCCGCCGCCGAAGCCCGCGCCCGCCGCCAGAATGACCACTAAAATGATGGCCAGCAGCTGGCTCTTTCCACTGCGCTTTTTCTTCCGCGGAGGTTGATGGTGCTCCGGTTCCGGAGCATTGGTCATGACGAATGTTTCTCCTTGGTATTCGTATCTCTTTTCTTCATCCATTGTCTTCTTTCCCCCTTATAATTCGCACATTCCGCTGATACAGTCACGGCTCAGTATGCCCAGCTGAATCCTGTCCCCTATGTAATAGTCTGCATCCTCCAGAATGTTTTTAACCGTCTGGTACGCCATCTCCGGGAAATTATTTTCCCGGCTCAGATGAGCCAGATACACCTGACGCTGTTTTTCGCTGCGCTCCAGAAGCTCCACCAGACACTTGCCCGCCGTTTCGTTGGACAGATGGCCGCAGTCGCCCAGAATGCGCTGCTTCAGAAACCAGGGATATCTGCCGATGCGCAGCATATCCACATCGTGGTTAGCCTCCAGGATAAGAACGTCCGCTCCCTCGGCCTGATGCTTCATTTCCTCGGTCCAGCAGCCCGTATCGGTGACGATGGTGATCTGCTTTCCTCCGTGGAGGAAGGAATAGCCCACCGGCTCTGCCGCGTCATGGGACAGGGCAAAGGGACGCACCTCCAGATCGCCGATGGTGAACACCTGTCCATCCTTCAAAACCTGGTGCTGCTCCTGCGCTACCGTATGCTCCATGTGGCTCCAGGTCCCCTGGGTGGCGTACACCGCCATCCGGGGCAGCCGCTTTGCCAGCGTAGAGACGCTTTTCACGTGATCCGAATGTTCGTGGGTGATCAGAAGTCCCTGCATGGTCTCTTCCGCTCCCATGCGTTCCAGTCCTTCGCGGATCTTCTTTCCGCTGATCCCCGCATCCACCAGTACGGCGGTGGAATCCGTCTGAACCACGTAGCAGTTTCCGCTGCTTCCGCTGGCCAGAGAACAAAACCGTAACTTCATTTGCAACCCCATTATTCCCAAAATCTGTGAAGACTGTGTGTCGATTCCTTGTAAATCCTGCGATATTTTTTCAAATTATTGCTCATATGCCGAAATGTAAGCCCTCTGGTCGCCGTTGTATTCGATACACCAGTAGGGAACGGCCGTATCTTCGCTGACGCCGCCGTTTTCTGTATACCCTTCCAGCCAGTAAACCAAACGGATCTCGTCCACGAAAACATCCTCCCGGTCTTCTTCCGCCTGGGAGGTCTCCAATTCCGACATGAACTTGATCAGCGCCGTGGATGCCGTCATGACCTGCTTTCGATTCTTTCCCATGGTAACGGGCTCCGCCCAGCTTGTTCCGATGGCAACCGGTGCCCCGTCGCGGAACGTTACGATCAGACGGGAATTGTCCAGAGAATATCCCTTGTATTCTACGCCGTAGATGACGCTGATCGTCTGGTCCATCCTCTGAACGCTCCGGTGAACGAAGCTTGCGGCGTTGATCTCCGCCTGCCGCAGCAGCTTGTCTGCCGCGTCGCAATACGCTTCGTCTGCGGTGTTTCCCGAAAGGGGCTCTGTCCATTCCTTCATTACCAGATCCGCCTTTTCCTGATCCACGGTCCGATATCTCACCGACAGGACGGGCAGGCTCTGATTCTTCTCCGGAATCACGTCTTCTTCCACGTAGATCCGGTGCTCCCGCAGAAGCAGGATGGTATTTTCTCTGATGTCTTCCCGGTCACTGCCATCGGGGTGATCCATGCTGCCGTAAATGGCTCCGATCAGGATCAGATTGGTAACCAGCAGTGCGGCGATTAATATGTTTTTTGCTTTTGACCAATCCATGTCGTTCCTCCGCCCTATTTCCACTCACGACTGCCCAGCAGCTGACCGCTGTTCACATCGAAATAGACGTGCAGCCGATTGTCCAGGGTGACGATCCATGCCGGAACCATCTCCTGCTCTCCCGTGGCTTCCGCCTGGACCATACTGCAGAAATATCCCAGCCGGGCATCGTTGATGGACGAAATGACCGCGTCAAACCGGTCCTCCGCCGTTTTCGTCCCGTCCTCCGTCAATCCAGCCAGCCGGTAGATCGTCTCATAATTGGACGCCAGTATGTTGGCAATGTTGGTCTGGACCGGAGCGCTCTGGCTTTCCTCCAGTTCGTACTGTACCAGACTGCGCTGGTAGTAGCAAACCTGACCGTTGATCACTTCCACCGCCAGGGGAACCCCCTGGTCGTAATAGACCGGAAAATCGCCGGCCATGAGACCGAACTCGAACCGATAACCCTTCTTCTTATCGCGTTCGATGGCCTTGGCCCGGGACAGGAACAGCTTTACCTGCTCCCCGTCGAAGGTGTGCCAGGAGCCGTGGGCGGAAATGTACTGCAGCGCCGTATCCAACGCTCCGTAGAAGGAGCCGTTTCCCGAAGAGGCACTGCTGACCTCTTCCTTGTATTCAAAGGTACCGTTCGCATAGGTGATGAAGGTCTTCTGACCGTAGCCGTACATGTAGGTTACGTTTCCCTTGGTATCCATCATGCGGCGGATGAAATCGAAGTTCTCTCCGAAGAAGGACTGGGCCAGGGCGGTCACGTCGCTATCCTCCCCCCGCTGCCGCTCCGTCTTCCACTGCACAGGTCCGTAGGCCACTGTAGCCTCCCAGGGAATGATAGCGGTATTTTCTACGCCCATCAGCTCGGATATGGGGTAGTAGGCCGCTTCCGTCGAGGCGGCGATCTCTTCCGCCAGAGCCTTCAGCTGAGTGTGGTCGCTGTCCGCCACCATGCGATAGTACTTCCCCTTCTGCTCTTGGACCAGAAACAGGCTCTCGCTGCTGGCCGTGGAGTAGGCGATGACCGATACGCCGTCCACCGCGTCGAAGCTCTGGCTCTTCTGGATCCTGTAGTAATCGCAGAATTGAGAGAAGGGCACCTCATAACCCAGGTCGAACTGGACAGAGGTGTAGCCGCTCATGGCTTCCAGATACTGTTGCTTCGTGATCTCTCCCACGAAAATACCCGACGCTTCGCCGAACTTTCGGATCTGGGCAATACCTCTCTGCCACAGCTCCCGCTTTCCGCTGTACACCTTCACGTAGACGCCGTTTCCGGAGCTGCCGTAAATGTTGTCGGGAACGATTACGTCGTCCAGCGGTACGGTTTCGTACTCTTCAGAGCTGACGATATCCGCCAGCTGAAAATCCCGCAGCGGCTGATTTTCCCAGAAAAAATACAAAAGTAGTATTGCGGATACAAACAATACTACTAATGTGATATCTTTTATCTTTTCGATTTTTCTCTGCATAGATCCTCACTTAACCGAAAATCGTCTTCAGGAGATTCTGCAAGAACTGAGAAATACCCGACTGATTCGTTTCGAAGAGATCGGTTTTTTCCGTTTCGCTGATCACTCCCTTGACAGCCACCAGATTCTGTGTGGAATACAGCACCTTTCCGGTACCGTCGATGGTTTCAACCTGGAGCTTATACAGTCCGGGAGTCACGTTGTTGATCTGCTTCGTATAGAAGCTCAGCGTGTTGGTGGAGGTGAAGGTTTCGGGAACCATGATCTCCTGATCCACGAACTTGGCAGCCGCACCAGACGTCTGGGCATCTACGGCTCCGGCAGCTTTCTGCAGCGCATCCAGATTGTTTACATCCACGGGAACCAGCTGATCCCCCACGACCTGTTTTTCTTCATACAAAGAAACCTTGATGGTCTCGGGTTTCGTTATCTTTACGGAGATGAGAAGGCTGTCGGAGCAAACGACCGTTTCGCTGGCCGGACTGATGATGACCACAGCCGGATCGGACGCAGCCGCAGCAACGATCGTACTGAACATCAGAAGCAGAACCAGAATCAATGCCATTATATTCTTGTGTTTCACTGTCATTTCCTCCTTTCTTCCCATTCTCCCAATTCCCTGTTTTAGACATGAAAAAAAAATCTTTTTCCACTCATATTTTCTATAGTATATCTTACCATTGTTACAAACGTATTACGGCAGATTTAAGAACGCTTTACAAAAGGAAGTGATCCCTGTGATGATGAAGGTTCTTACGACGGTTCCATCCCCTTGCGGATCTCGTCCATGGCGATGTTGGCCAGGGCATCGGCCCGGTTGTTCATCTCGGTGACGTACAGAAAATCCTCCCGGGTGAAGGACGGTCCGTTCCACTCTAAAAACTTCTTCAGATGGGCTTCTACATTGGTGTTGGGGCTGTTCAGGTTCACGTGACCCTTCACACGATAAAACGTGATCTCGTGTTTTTTCACCTCATCCAGAAGCGCCATCCACAGATCCCTGTTCTCCACGTCCGTCTTTTTGGAGGTTTTCCAGTTGTTCTTCTGCCAGCCCAGATACCATCTCTGACGGAAACAGTCCATCAGATAGGAGCTGTCGGAAAACACACGGATCGTCAGTCCCTCTCTCTTCATGGCCCGCAATGCGCTGAGCAGTGCCGTCATTTCCATCCGGTTGTTGGTGGTGTTGATCTGGCCGCCGTACAGCTCTTTCTTGTGCTGGCCGTATTCCAGCACTGCGCCCCATCCGCCGATGTTGGTCTCATTCTGATTTCCGGAACAGGCGCCGTCCGTGTATATGTTGACGATCTGCATAAGCTCTCCTTCTCACAAAAATTCGATCAGTACCGCGGTCATGTCGTCCTTCGGCGCAAAGCCGGCGAATTCCACTACGCTGGCCTGGATTGCCGCCACCAGCCGCTGGGGCGTCTTGATCTCCTGGGAGTCCCACAGCCGCAGAATTCCTTCCACGCCGAAGGCTTCTCCCGCCAGGTTCTCCGTCTCCGTCACACCGTCGGTGTACATCAGAAGCCGCTGTCCCCGACGTACCTTTCTCGTCACCGTGGTGTGGCTGCCCTCCCGCAGCAGACTGCAGACAGGCATTCCGTAGATCTCCACCTCATGCAATTCTCCGTCCTCCCCCTCCAGAAGCGGTAGGCAGTTGTGACCGGCGTTGACCAGAGTCAGCTCCCGAAGGCTGCGGTCGTAAATCCCCACCAGGATGGTGAGATAGGATTCGTTTCCGGTGTGGAGATCGTTCATCCCCTGTAAGATGCCGTTGATCAGCTCCCGGGGATCTCCCGCTCTCTCCTTCATGCCGCGAATCACCTGATGGAGGAAGATGGTCAGAAGCGATGAACGCACGCCGTGGCCCGCCACGTCGGCGATGTAGAACAGCGTTCGATCCTCGTCGATCTTCACCACGTCGAAGAAATCGCCGGCCAGGCTTTCCGCCGGCCGATAGATGGAATGAACCCGCAGGCTGCGAAAGTACGTCCCATCCTTGGGCAGCGCATTGTACTGAACCTGCTTGGCGAACTCCACGTCCTGAGCCAGCCGGGCGAAGTGGCTGCGGTTGGCTTCTTCCAGCTTCCGCTGTTTCGTGATGTCCACGAAAAACTCGATGGAATAGCGCGGCAATCCTTCCAGCTTGACGGAGGACGCGATGATGCGATAGATCTTCTCTCCCACGGTTATTTCCTTGCTCTCGGAATCCTCGCTGACGTTGGCCAGCACCGTGACGCAGTCGATGCATCTCTCTCCCTGACCCAGCATCTGATAGCAGACCCGGCCGCAGTGATTTCCGAATTCCAGCCGCATCTTTTCGTTCATGTAGATAATATTATGTTCTTCGTCCAAGACTCTGACCATCGCATCCATGCGATCGATCACCGCAGTCATCAGAAGCTCGCGATGTAACAATCCTCTCATGCCAGTGTACCTCTTTATTCCCATATCCATACACTTTAGAATACCATATTCAAGGGAGATTAGAAAGAGATTTTAAAAAGGAGCCTCCGCTTTCCTGCGGCAGCTCCTCTCCATTGCGTTTTCGTTTTTCTGTTCCGAAGCTCTATTTGAATTCTTCCGCTCCTTTGGGGTCGTTCCTGCGCTTCTCGCTTTTCCCTATCACAACCTGTAGCGACGGGAAATGCCGCGAACAAACTGTGAATATCACACAAAATCAGATTATAATTTTCATTTTTCTTCACAGTCAGCGCACTGCGCGTGTTATAATATATTGCAAAAACGATACCAAGGATAAATCTTGAATAAATTTTGTTTAAATTGTTCCTTTGCAGTGAAAGAAACGGTGAAACTTCCGTTTCCATTCCGAGGGATATATAGAAATGGGATGAAATATACAGTCTATTTAATTCTATTATGTTATTTTTTCATCCCTTTTTATTTATTCAATCCCTACAAAGACGGTCCGGTCCGGTCCGCTTTTGTTACCTTGGCACAAATTTTGCAATTTCACATTGGCAGTATCATTTTTTGTACGAGAGAAAGGAACAGAGACGATGAAATCTTCTTATCATTTCCAAAAGTATCCCTCCACCCGACAGGTGGTCTATTCCAATAAAGGCATCGTATGCACATCCACGCCTATGGCTGCACAGGCCGGCGCCGATATCAAGCGTCGCGGCGGTAATGCCATCGACGCAGCCATTGCCACTGCCGCTGTGCTTTCTGTGGCGGAACCGACATCCAACGGAATCGGCGGCGATGCTTTCGCTCTGGTCTGGGTTAAGGACCATCTGTACGGTTTGAATTCCAGCGGCCCCGCTCCCATGTCCATCAGTTCTCAGGCTCTTCTGGATCAGGGGCTGACGGAGATGCCGGTCTACGGCTGGACACCCATCACGGTTCCCGGCGCTCCCGGCGCTTGGGCTGCTTTGTCCGAACGGTTCGGAAAGCTCCCCTTGATCGAAGTACTTCAACCCGCCATCCGCATTGCCAGAGAGGGTTATGCTGTACAGCCCACGACTGCTCACCTTTGGAAGCGCGCCTACAAAAAATTCAAAGAAGCGTTCCACGGGCCGGAATTCGATGAATGGTTCCGCGTATTCGCTCCCGAAGGACGCGCTCCTTTTGCCGGCGAAGTCTGGAAGTCGGAAGACCATGCCCGGACGCTGGAAAAGATCGCCGCTACCGGAGCGGAAGCCTTCTATCGCGGCGAGCTTGCCGATGCCATCGATGCCGCCAGCCGTGCTCAGGGCGGTTATCTGCGCAAGGAAGACCTTACCGCTTACCATCCCGAGTGGGTAGAACCGATTTCCACCACGTACAAGGGATATCAGGTCTGCGAAATTCCTCCCAACGGCCACGGTATCACCGCTCTGATGGCGCTGAATATTTTCGAACAGCTGAACTGCAAGTCCAGAGATGATGTAGACACCATGCACAACATGATGGAGTCCATGAAGCTGGCCTTTGAGGATGCCATGGAACACGTGGCTGATCCCCGCTATATGAAGGTGACCTTCGATCAGCTTCTCAGCAAAGAATATGCGAAAAAACGTGCATCGTTCATTGGCGATGAAGCGATTCTGCCCGCTCCTGGCCAGCCGGATTGCGGCGGTACGGTCTATTTGTGTACTGCTGACGGAGAAGGAAACATGGTTTCGTACATCCAGTCCAACTACATGGGATTTGGTTCCGGCATCGTTGTTCCCGGAACGGGTATCGCTCTTCACAACCGGGGAAACAATTTCTATCTGAAGCCCGGCCATCCCAACTGCGTCGAAGGTGGAAAGAAACCGTATCACACCATCATCCCCGGCTTCCTGATGAAGGACGGAGAAGCCGTTGGACCGTTCGGCGTCATGGGCGGATTCATGCAGCCTCAGGGCCACATGCAGGTGATCACCAACACCATCGACTTCGGTCTAAATCCGCAGGACGCTCTGGATGCTCCCCGTTGGATGTGGACCGAAGGAAAGACGATCCACGTGGAGGCTTCCTTCCCCAGCGCCCTGGCACAGGAGCTGGAAGCTCGCGGTCACAACATCGTTGTGGAAAACGGTCCTCTGCAGTTCGGCCGCGGGGAGATCATCTGGCGCACGGATTACGGTACTCTGTGCGGTGCCACGGAATCCCGCTGCGATGGCTGCGCTGCCATCGTATAGGACTTCTCCTTCGTCCCATTTGCGTCCCATTTCCTGATGTATATTTCAACACCATCTTTTAGATAGCAAAACAGTGCCCCCATCGAAACGAGGTGTTTCGATGGGGGCACTGTTTTTCCATGTCTTGACTTATTATCGCCTATTTACTGTAAACAATTTCTCCGCCTCTTACAGTCAGCTCAGCGCTGAGATCCTTGATCTTTTCCTCCGGAATGGAAAAGATATCGTCGGAGAGAACTACCATATCCGCCAGCTTTCCTTCCTCCAGCGTTCCTTTGTCCTTCTCCTGATATGCGCTGTAGGCAGCGGTCACCGTTGCCGCCTCGATGGCCTCGTCTACGGTCAGCTTTTCCTCCGGCCGCCAACCCCCTTTCGGCCTTCCATCCAGATCGCAGCGGGTTACGGCGCAGTAGATGTTTTCGTAGGGATTGGGCGTCTCGATGGGACTGTCCGTCCCGAAGGGGATGGGTACTCCCAGATCCTTCAGCGTCTTCCAACTGTAGGACGTCCTGGCCCGTTCTCCCGTCCGCGCCTCCACGATCTTGGAGTCGCTGGCGATGAAAATGGGCTGAATGTGAGCGACGATTTCCTCCTCCGCAATGCGCTTCAGCTGGGCCGCACTGGTAATCTGGCAGTGAACGATGCCGTGGCGCACGTTGTGATCCTGTGGATATACTTTCTTCGCCTTGGCGATGGCATCGATGCACTTTCCGATGGTGTAATCACCGATGGCGTGGATGGCTACGGGCATGTCGTTTTTCTGAGCCGTCTGAATCATGGCATCGAACATCTCGTCGCTGAAGTTGAACATACCCTTCTGTCCGGGAGCGTCGCTGTAGTCCTCTACCATGGCCGCCGTTCTGGCCCCCAGGGAACCGTCTGCCAGCAGCTTCAAAGAACCGATCCGATACAGATCATCACCGCTGCGGGGTGCATAGCCCCGATCGATGAACTCCTGCAGGCCTTCCGGTCCCGGAAAACGGCACTGCTGATAGATGCGTACCTTCAGCTTTCCCTCTTCCTTCAGCTCGTTGTAGGCGGCCACCACGTCGTAGGGATCGGCGTTGATGAAGTCGTCGGCGTGAGCCGTGGTAATCCCGTAGGCCGCCAGCTGATTGACGCCGGCTTCGATATGTTTCTTCAGAGCGTCCTTCGTCAGATTGTTGTAATAGGGGCGAATGATGCGGGTGGCCAGCTCCTTCAATACGCCGGTGAGCCGTCCGTCCACGGTTTCGATTTCGCCGGCTTCCACCTGCTGTCCCGGAACCAGTCCTGCGATTTCCAACGCTTTGCTGTTGCATACTTCCATGTGGTGACAGGCTCTGGCGAAGGAAATGGGAATTTCCGTGGAAATCTGATCCAGATCATCTCTGGTGATGACCCTCTTTTCATCCTCAAACAGCTGCTCGTTCCAACCGCCGCCGATGAGCCACTGTCCCTCGGCCAACGTGTTGTTCTTCAGAAATTCCTGTCCGCGGCGGATGACTTCCTTCACGCTGCGGGCCCCCATCAGGTCCACCTCGCTGAGGCTGCGCCCGTAGATCACCAGATGCAGGTGAGTATCGGTCAATCCGGGGATCGCCGTCCGCCCCTTCAGGTCGGTGATTTGAGTTTCTTCTCCTTTCAGCGCCAGGATTTCTTCGTCGCTTCCGATGGCCGCCACTCTTGCGTCCTTCACCTCCAAGGCCGAAACTACGGTCCGAGCCTCGTCCATAATGTGGATATTTCCGTTGTAAAAGATCTGATCCATATCGATTTCTCTCCTTTTCCGCTTTTCATTCCGCTCAGCTACTCTTTTCGTTTCGCTTTTTGGTAAATTCATTCTAAATGATATCCTTTTGAAAAGCAATATTCATGCCAATCCCCACTTCCTCTCCTTTCGTCTCCTGATTCGTTCTTTTTCTCCTCCCGTTCTGACCGCCTTCTCTCCTTCCGATTGAAATCTACAGCGTCGAAGGAAGATCTCCTCAGCGCAGGGAGCAGCTGCGGATGAATCAGCCGGACCTGATCGTCAGTACCAACGCCGTTTCCTATGAAACCATTGCCCCCATCATCGACAGCGATATCCCTGTCATTCCTCTCAGTTTTTCCTTCTCGCAGGAAAATCTATCGATTCTCTAAAACTATCCGGAAGGCACGGAAGCATATGTGGGCTTTACTTTACCCGAATTGTCTAGAGAAGCGATTTCCATCCTGTACAGCATGGGAATACGAAACCTACGATTGAAGGTTTATGATCCCTGGGAACAAAACCCGCCGCGGCCGGAACAGATTTCCCTGGGACTGATCGGCGCCAATTCCAACTGTTTTCCCGACAGTGTAACCAATCTGGTTTCATTGGGAGAGCGCAGGCTGTCGCTGAATACCATCGCAGAAATCGCCGCCAGATTGGATCTTCCCGATCACATATTGTCCCGGGCTATCTCTCTGTACAACTCTGATATTTCCGGCTATGACAACAGCGTCTCCTATCTCCATCGAAAGAGTGAAAGTGCCCGAATTCAGCTGCGAACCATCGTGGACTGTATCGATGACGGCTTCCTCATGGTGGATCAGGCGGGAACAATTCTGGACTGTAATCGAAAAATCCAGTCCCTCTTTAACCTCTCCCGCAGTCCCATCGGCCGTTGTCTGTCCCATATGCCGGAGCTTGACTTCATCCGCAAAGATATTGAAGGTTCTGAGGAAATGGAAAATTGCATGAAGATCATTCCCCACTCCGATCTTCACATCCTCATGTCCAAAAAAACGAATTCGAGCCGACGAAAATTCTTCGCAACTGTCAGTGATCATTTTAAAGGACGTAACGAAGCTCATCAATCTGGAAACATCATATCGTACCCAGCTTGCAAAAAAGGGACATGTCACACGCTACGACTTTTCCAACATTCTGGGAATCAGTCCCGCCATCAAAGATACCATCGAAAAGGCAAAACGGATCGCTTCCATCGATAAGCCTACTTTGATCGTCGGTGAAAGCGGAACAGGTAAGGAACTGTTCGGTTATGCGGAGGGCGCCTTTACCGGCGCCAGAAAAGGGGGCCGTCAGGGACTGTTTGAAATGGCCAATCGGGGAACTCTATTCCTCGATGAAATCGGCGAGATGAGTTTTGAAACCCAGGCCAAGCTTCTTCGCGTTTTGGAAGAAAAGGAAGTCATGCGTCTCGGCAGCGGCGAAATCGTGTCCGTCGATGTCCGCATCATAGCCGCTACCAACAAAAACCTAAAAGACCTGGTACGCCAGGGAAAATTCCGGGCGGACCTTTTCTTCCGGCTGAATACTATTACGCTGCACATCCCCGCTTTGCGCAATCGTCCCGGCGATATCGACTATCTAACCCGTTGTTTCATGGAAAACGAAAGCTGCGGTATCAAAGAAATGGATGAAAGTGTCCATCGATTTATGAATTCCTATCCGTGGGAAGGAAATGTCAGAGAATTAAAAAATTGTGTGGAATTTATGGTCAATATTTCTCAGGACCGCATTCACATGAGCCATTTGCCAGAATACATGCTGGAAGAAGATGCTTCAGCTGAATACTCCCCCGGTCTTCCTGTGACGGCTGTCACGAGCCGTTTGGACCACGATGTATCCATCCGTATTCTGGAGCTCCTGTCTCAGAAGAATATGGGGCGTCGTTCCCTGGCATCGAACCTTCGGGAAGAGGGCCTTGCTGTCAGCGAATACCGGCTGCGAACTATTCTGGAAGATCTTTCTCAAAAAGGATACATTCTCCTGTCTCCCGGACGCCGCGGCGCTTCTCTTACCGTAGAGGGCAGCCGTATTCTCCCGATCCTGAAGCCCTGAGGTTTTCTCAAAAATGTTTTCCAATTCGCTGACAATATGGTATAATACTATATAATGAATGAGGAAGTTCAGCATATCCATCATTTGTTCACAAAGAATTGTGAAGGGGGTATTCCAATGAAACTGATTTTAGCCATTGTCGGCAAAGACGACGAAACCGATACTATCAGCGAATTGAATAAAAACCAGTATTTCGTAACCAAGCTGGCCACTACCGGTGGTTTTCTCAACGGAAAAAATAC
>JAGATO010000299.1 GCA_017621195.1 Bacillota bacterium
CGCCCAGAATGAAGCCGATGACCCAGGGTGACACATCATTATTATACGTTCCGGATCCGGCGGAGGGCATGGTTCCCATATTGATCTTCCGGGCTCCGTGGATGACGTCCACCGCGATCTTGGAATGGGTCAGAAAGGCATCGTAGAATTCCGAGAAGTAAGCGTCGTGGCGGGAATTCTGCACGTAATCGTTCACCCAGACACCCTGAAACATCCAGAGGGGATCGGGATTGTCCCTGTTGTATTCGTAAAACGCGTTGTAGAAATTCTCGTCCTGCACGGTGTAGACGCGGATGGTATTGGCTCCCATCTCCTGAATTTCTGCGAACCAGCGCAGGTATGTTTCCTCATCGATGTGAAAGTCCGTGGACCACTGGCCCGGCTCGCCGGAGCCCAAGTTGACTCCCCGGATCTCCAGCGGTTCCCAGACGCCATCCTTCAAAATAAGGAATCCATCCCCTTCGGTCCGGGTAAAGGTGGTCACTTCTTCTTCCTTCAGGTCAATATAGATCCCCAAATGGTAGTAGCAGTAGTCGCCTATGATGTACAGACAAACGACGGCGCAGACGACTATGATAAACTTCTTCATTATTCCGTACCCTCGCTGAACTTCTTGATCTTGGATTCTGCCGAATACTGCTTCAGCGACTCGATGTTCTCATCCATCCAGGACACCCGTCGCAAAAGAAAACTCCTGTACTGCTCTACGGCCTCGTCGAAGGAATGAAGGTTCCGTTCCGCCGGAACCAGAAGTTCTTCCTCGAAGGACTGACTCCACCTCTGGGAGTTCCGGTCCACCGCGTCGCCCAGATAGGCGATGGTATCGTCGATGTAGCCGTCCAGATACTCGTCGCTGAATACGGTGTTCCGCAGGCTACGATAGCGGCGGATGCACCAGTCGGTGAAGTAATCCGACTTGATGATCATATGATACCACAGCCGCTGGTCCATATCGATGGAAGTACCGTCCCAGGTCGTATTCTGGTAATTGTCGCAACAGTTGTTAAAATCCCAGACGCACAGCCGGTACTTCCGATCCAGGTCCATATAGATGTAGGTGGAATAGATACCGGCATCGTAGTTGCAGGCCAACTCGTTAATCAGGAAGTAGTCCACGAAGTTCTCTACGTCCACGAATCTGGGAAAGCCGTATTGTCTCGAATCGTAGTCGTAGGAATAGATCGTCTTTTCAAAGGCGGAGAAATCCAGTTCAATGGAGCGACGGATCTCCTCCGTCAGGTTATCCGCACCGGGGTATTCCACGTTAAGTTTTCCGTCGGAACGATAAGAGTACATGGAGAAGGTGTTCAGGTTCTTTGCCTCGTGATTGCTTCCCCGGTCCAGTCGCAGCAGATATCCGGAGAACTCGTTGTCCTTCTTGTCCACGGAAATCTGCAGCCGCGTTCCTTCTTTCCCTGCCGTTATTGTTTCTGTCATCAGATAGACCCCCTGGTATTCGCCGTTCACCATCACTTCGCAGAACCGAACGTTGGGTGCGTAGTCCATGATCTCGCCGGCCAGGTTGTACCACATGTAATTTCGGATCAGCGTCTTATCCAGATAGGGGCCGTGAAGTGCCCATTCGTGGTGAGCGTCCATGCCCATCATCTCCTGCGGATTGTTGTCCCCCTCCTCCGTCACCAGGCGAATGGCGTAATTGGGCTTGGCAAACATCCGGGACGTGTTCCCCCGAACGTGAATCTCCATCAGGCTTTCCATGGTCGGCTCGTCATCCGCGTGGTTGTTGAATCCGTACTGATCCGTCACCGCGATCTTCGCTGCGATGAATTCAGCGCCGTCCTCCGTTACCGTATGACCGATGATTCTTTCTCCCGTTTCGTCGGAAATGGCCCGGCCCGGAATCTCCTGACCGCCTGTTTCGATCTGCACCAGCGGGAGATGGGTACAGAACACGTCGCTGCCATGGGTACAGGGAGCTTTCTCCTCGGCCATCATGTGCTGATGATATCGTTCCATCTCCACATCGCTGAGAATGAAAACGGCGGAGGCGGCGATGGCAATCCCCATCAGGCAGGCGGTAATTCCCATCAGTTTGTATTTCATTGTCCTCCCCTTTAATTCGATACTTCGTCGTTTTGCATGACGACGTTTACGTATTCGATACCGCCCAGTTCGTAGAGAGAATCGGCCACGTTGACGTT
The DNA here is from genome assembly GCA_017621195.1 of Bacillota bacterium. GTDB lineage: Bacteria > Bacillota > Clostridia > Peptostreptococcales > Anaerovoracaceae > RGIG446. The sequence continues at coordinate 2,163 of JAGATO010000299.1, forward strand.
GTTGTTTTCCACGTTTTTCAGCATCTTGGAAGTGATTTCATAGATGAATTCCACCGTCTCGTCGGTAGTGTTTCTCACCCGCAGGACGGCCTTGTGCTTGAACAGCTTGAACACATGGGCCTGAATCACCGACTGGCGGTTTCGGGCCGCCCGGATGATCAGCAGCATCCGGTTGTCGCTTTTGATCATGCCCAGAAGAAGGAATGCCGCGAAGGTGATGGCGCTGCCGATGGCGGCAACCATGTAATCCCCCACACCGCAGCAGATTCCGACGATGATGGTCCAGAAGATGTAGACGGTGTCCCGGCTGTCCTTGATGGCGGTGCGGAATCGCACGATGGACAGGGCGCCCACCATACCTAAGGACAGGGCGATGTTGTTTCCGATGACGGTCATGACCGTTCCCGTCAGGATCGTCAGCACCACCAGAGAGGCGTTGAACTTCTTGCTGTAAATTGTTCCACGGTGGGAGCTGTAGTAGGAAACGAAGATCAAAAAGCCTAAGACAGCCGCCATCAGAATGTTGGCGGTAACTTCCTGCAGCGTTAAATCTCCTGTGGATTCATAAATTTGGATCAGCTGGTCTTTCATGGCGACTCTCCTTTGCTGTCAATCTTATAAATGCGTTTGATACGCGTTCTGTCGGGCCAGAACGTACTTGCTGACCGACAGCTCGCTCTTGTCGATGCTGTTGATCATCTGCCGGATGTAGCTGAGTAAAAAACCGTTGAATTTGACCTCCAATACCACATTGTAAGAATCCAATACCGGATTCATGTTCAGCTTCTCCGAAAACAGATCGAAAGAGCTTTCCGTGGCCACGATCTGGTTGTCGAAGGTGATGCGGATCTTGTTCTCCCTGGCGATGAACGCCTTCCTGTGGTACTGGACGATGGTGCAGGGCCGATAGCCCCTGGTCCGGAGAAAGGCATAAAGCTCCGCCGCAAAGGGCTCGCTGTAGGACAGAAGCGGAAGATAATCTCCCTGAATGATCCGCTCCGCGTCCGCCCGGCTCACCCGCAACGATCGTTTCAGCTGTTGCTCCCCCTGCTTCTGCTTCATTTCCATCATGGCGAAGCTCTGAGCCGGATCGTAGATCCGCAGTCGGATCTTTCTCCGAATTTCCGTTCCCCCCTTCTTTTCGAAGTAGTCGTCGTCAAACACCGTGTCGAAGTACAAGGAACGGACGATATAGCCGTGGGTTCCGTTGTGGGGGTCCTGGATCATGACCTTTTCCAGGTCGTGGCTCTTCTGTATGAAGTCGTGGATCCCGATGAGGAACTTCTTCTCTTCTCTCAATACTTTGTTCAATTCGCTGCGTTCCCTCCAGAATACAGAAAACCGGATGCCATAAAAAACACGATTTTGAAGCGTTTTTCATTGCAGCCGGTCTATCATGCGAAAAATCGGGTAGACACCTTAGCTTTGCGTCGCTGTCTTTCAACAGGTTTGCCGAAGATTTTTCATCATTCTATCACAGAATTATATCACACTGATCCGAAAAATACCACAAAAAATTTCCCCGGATCGTTTCACATCGTTCACCGGATGATCCACATGCGGATCCCCGACTCTTTCATTCTTCTTCGATCCCGAAGAACCGTCTGCCGTTTTCCATGGTGGCCCGGGCCACTTCCTCGAAGGAAATTCCCTTGATCTCCGCCACCTTCCGAGCCGTATATTCCACGTACAGCGGCAGATTGGTCCGATGCTCTTTGCGCATGGGCTCCGGCGTCAGATAGGGCGAGTCGGTCTCCACCAGCAGTCGCGACAGATCGATGGCCTCCACCACTTCCACGGTTTTTCTGGCATTTTTATAGGTCACAGGTCCCGCGATGGAAAGCGTGGCTCCCAGAGCCACGTATTGCCGCCCCAGCTCTTTGCTTCCGGAGAAACAGTGCAGCAGTACTCTGGCATCCGGCGATCCGTCGGGCTGCGGCGGAAAGTCGTCGGTTCTTCTTTTGGAAAAGACACCCTCCTCCTTCAGGATGTCCATGACCTCCTGATCCGCCTCCCGGGCGTGAATGACGATGGGCAGCTTCAGTTCCAGGGCCAGCTGGATCTGCTTCCGAAACCAGTACCTCTGCTCCTCTCTGGGAGAATTGTCGTAGTAAAAATCCAGGCCGATCTCACCGATGGCCTGTACCTTGGGCTTCTTTGCCAGACCGCGGATCATGGCCAGCGTCATGTCGTCCATATTCTTAGTGTCGTGGGGATGGACGCCCACCGCCGCGTAGCAGAAGTCATAGGCCGCCGCGTCTTTCACCGCCTGTTGAGAGCTTTCCAGATCGTAGCCGATGTCCATGACGCAGCGCAGCTGCGACGCCTCGATGTCCGCACATAACTGGGAGCGGTTCTCTGCGAACCGCTCCTCGTTGATATGGGCATGAGAATCAAATAACAGTTTCTCGCTCATCCGTATTCTCCTTCGCCTTTAGCAGACTACTTCGCCGTCTCTGGCAATGGTGGTCATGAACTCCATTCGGTCGCCGTTGTCGGCAAACATCAGCATACCGTTGGATTCCAGTCCGCGCAGCTTTCTGGGCTTTAAGTTGCAGACCACCAGGACCTTCTTGCCGATGGTTTCTTCCGGCTTGAAGTGTTCGGCAACGCCGGAGATGATCTGGCGGACTTCCTTGCCGATCTTCACCTGGAATACCAGCAGCTTATCGGCCTTAGGATGCTTTTCGCAGGCCAGGATCTTTCCTACGCGAAAATCGATCTTTTCAAAATCCTCGAAGTCGATGGCTTCTTTGTAGGGAATCTCCGGCGCCTCTCCTTCGGCTTCGCCGCTTTCAGTGCAGCAGCCGTCCTTGGCATCGCTGCAGCAACCGCTGGCGCTGCCTGCCGCCGCTTC
>JAGATO010000300.1 GCA_017621195.1 Bacillota bacterium
ATGTTCTTTACGTAGTCGGCGTGTCCCGGGCAGTCTACGTGTGCGTAGTGTCTGTTGGGAGTTTCGTATTCTACGTGAGCGGTGGAAATGGTGATACCTCTTTCTCTTTCTTCCGGTGCCTTGTCGATCTGGTCGAAGTCTACCTTCTGGCCCAGTCCGTATCTTTCGAACAGGGTCTTGGTGATAGCTGCAGTCAGAGTGGTCTTACCGTGGTCTACGTGACCGATGGTACCGATGTTAACATGCGGTTTAGTTCTCTCAAATTTTTCCTTTGCCATTTTGATACTCCTTGTTCCGCCTTTAGCACCCGGCAGTTTCCGCAGAGGCTATCAGCTCAATTTGTTCTTAAAAATAAAATACACCAATGAAAAAAGCCTTCTTTGGCGAAGCTACCCGCGCTTCGCGCTCTCGTTCACTAAAGTAGACTTTTTGGTTACTACGTTAATATCGCATCAGCGATATCCCAATTATTTTCTTTTATAAAAAAGAATGGAGCTGTTGATCAGACTTGAACTGACGACCTCATCCTTACCAAGGATGCGCTCTACCTGCTGAGCTACAACAGCATACTCCATAACAACGGCACTCACAGCAACTTCTTGAAGTGAAGTACCGTTGTTAAATATATCATCATTAGTGCAATCTGTCAATAGGTTTTTTAATTTTTTAAACTTTTTAATTTAAACCGCCAAAATACAAATTAAGCTTGCGCTTCGTCCGCTGGATGGCGTTATCCACGCTCTTGGGCGTTCTTCCCAGGCTCTCCGCGATCTGAGAACAGTTTTTTCCCCGGATATACTCCTTCCAGACCCTCATTTCCATATCGCTGAACACTTTGTCATCCTGACTGGTCACATAATCCACGATCTCCGTCAAAAGCAACACCGTTTCCGGATCCGAATTGCTGTCCGAGGACAGGGTATCCGCCAGCGTATTGCCGTTCTCCTCTTCCTCGGAGACCGGCCTCGACAGCGAAACCGACATGTTCAACGGCGAATGCTTCAACCGCCCCGCCTGTTTGATTGCCGTGATGATCTGACGGCTGACGCATAGCTCCACGAAGGTGCGGAAGGAGGCCTGCTTCTTCGAATCGTAGCTGCGGATGGCCTTGAAAATGCCAATCATCCCCTCCTGCACAATGTCCTCCTTGTCGCCGCCCACCATAAAGTACAGGTGAGCCCGGGTCTTCGCCACATCCTTGTACTTCCGAATCAGAAATTCCTCCGCATCGGAATCCCCGTTTCGAGCCAGAAGCACCAGTTCGTCGTCATCCCTTCCTTCGTATTTTTCCAGTCCCGTCCCTTCGACGTTCACTTTCTTTTCATTATTACTCATTATTTCTCCGTCCTCTGGCGGAATACTTCATACATTAGAATGGCGGCCGCATTGGACGCGTTCAGCGAACTGATCCGTCCCACCATGGGAATGGACAGGATGAAATCGCAGTTCTCGCGGACCAGGCGGCTGACGCCCTGTCCTTCGCTGCCGACCACCAGTCCCAGCGGTCCGGACAGCTCCGCCTGATAGTATTCCTGACCGTCCATGTCGCAGGCGCCGATCCACAAGCCTTCTTTTTTCAGTTCATCGATGGCCGCCGTCATGTTGGCAACCCTGGCCACCGGAATGTATTCGATGGCTCCTGCAGATGCCTTGGCCACCGTCTCTGTCAGCCCCACCGCCCGGCGGTTGGGAATGACGATGCCGTGAGCACCCACCGCATCGGCGGTACGCATGATTGCCCCCAGGTTGTGGGGATCCTCCAGGCCGTCCAGCAGGATCACGAAGGGAGCTTCGCCCCGATCCTTCGCCCTCTGCAGAATGTCCGTAATCTCGCAATAGCTGTAAGCCGACACGTAAGCCGCGATTCCCTGGTGGGCGTGGCTCTGGGTCAGCCGGTCCAGGGCCACCCGATCCACGTACTGGATCAAAAGCCCCCGCTCTCTGGCCAGAGAGGCGATCTTCCGGATGGATCCCTCGCCGTCCTTCTGCATCAGGATCTTATCAATGGTGCGTCCGCTCTTCACAGCCTCCATCACCGGATTTCTTCCGATGATCAGGTTGGGGTTTCCTTCGGAAAAGGCTTCGCGCTTTCCGTCGCCGTCATCGTTGTACCCGCGGAAGGTTCTGACTTCTCTCGGCGCGTATTCCTTCTCCACGCGGCTGGGACGGGAAGGCTTGGCCCGTCCGGTCTCCTGACCGCTTCGTCCCCGGCTCTCCCGGCGCTCCTTGGCCTGCAAATACTTTTCGCGCTTGGCACGCTTCTCTTCCTCCCGCTGTTTCAGGCGGGGATTGTCCCGTTTCGACATTCCGTTTCTCCATTCTATGCTTCATCCGGCCTGCGGTACACGTAGAACCGGTAGGTCACTCCATTTTCTTCCCGGGGCTCGCTTTGCTCCGTCAGCTTCCAGCCCAGATCCGGCAGTC
>JAGATO010000301.1 GCA_017621195.1 Bacillota bacterium
AGAAGGTGGGCGGCGGCCTTTTGGTTCAGGACATCGACACCGAGCTGTACGACGAAGCAGCCCTGAAGGTAGTGACGGAAACGGCTCCCACCGAAGAACAGCTGGCCGACATGAAGTTCGGCATGAAGGTGGTCAAGCACATCAAGTCCAACGGCATCGTCATGGTGAAGAATGGAAAGACCATCGCCGTAGGTCCCGGACAGGTGAACCGGATCTGGGCCGTGGAAAACTGCATCAAGCAGGCCACCGACGACCTGAAGGGCGCCGTTTTAGCTTCCGACGCTTTCTTCCCCTTCGATGACTGCGTCACCGCTGCGGCCTCCGCGGGCATTGCCGCCATCATCCAGCCCGGCGGTTCCATCCGCGATGAGGATTCCATCAAGAAGGCAAACGAGCTGGGCATCGCCATGGTATTCAGCGGCATGCGCCACTTCAAGCACTAAGGGAGGACGAAGGAAGATGAAGGTACTGGTAGTCGGCGGCGGTGGACGTGAGCACGCCATCGCCTGGAAATTGAGCCAGAGTCCGCGGGTGGACAAGCTATACTGCGCTCCCGGCAACGCCGGGATTGCCGCGGTAGCGGAGTGTCTGTCCGTGGGCGCGGAGGATATCGAGGACCTCTGCGCGGCAGCTCAGGAAAAGGAAATCGACCTGGTGGTGGTGGGACCGGAAGTTCCGCTGTCCATGGGTATTGTGGATGCCATGAACGAGAAGGGGATCCGCGTCTTCGGGCCCAACGCCAAGTGCGCTCAGCTGGAGGGAAGCAAGGCCTTTACCAAGGCGTTTCTGGCCCGCCATCGGATTCCCACCGCAGGATATCGGGAATTTACCGACAAGGATGAACTGCTGAAGGCCGTGGGTATCTACGGCTATCCCATGGTCATTAAGGCCGACGGTCTGGCTGCGGGAAAGGGCGTTGTCATCGCAGAGAACGAAGCCGATGCGGTGAAGGCCATCGAAGAGATGATGGGCGATCGGATCTTCGGCAGCGCCGCAGATAAGATCGTGGTGGAAGAGTATCTGGTGGGAATCGAAGCATCCATGCTGTGCTTCGTGGATCACAATACCATCGTCCCCATGGAATCCGCTCAGGATTACAAGCGGATTTTCGACGGCGACAAGGGCCCCAACACCGGCGGCATGGGAACGTATTCTCCCAGCCTTGTGTTCGATGAGGAACTGAAGGAACGGATCCGTACCGAGATTCTGGAACCGACGCTGGCCGGATTCCAGGCCGATGGTCTGGACTTCCAGGGAGTGTTGTTCATCGGTCTGATGATCACCGATGACGGCCCCAAAGTCATCGAGTTCAACAACCGGTTCGGCGATCCGGAAACCCAGTCGGTCCTGGCTCGTCTGGACAGCGACCTGCTGGATATCTTTGAAGCTGTGGTGGACAATCGCCTGGCGGAGCAGGAGATCCGGTGGAGCGACCGCCGTGCCGTCACCGTCGTGCTGGCATCGGAGGGCTATCCCGGCAGCTATCCCAAGGGGCGGGAGATCACCGGTCTGGAGGATGTGGACGATGACGTGGTGGTGTTCCACGCCGGAACGAAGTTCGCTGACGGAAAGATCGTTACCGCCGGAGGACGGGTACTCTGCGTGACGGCTACGGGGGCCACCCACGACGAAGCCAGAGCCAAAGCCTTTGTCAACGTAGAGAAGATCCACTTTGAAGGCGCTCAGTTCCGTCGGGATATCGGACTGATTCACAAGCATTAAAAAAGACGAAGAAAAACGCCGATTTCCGGAACGGAAGAAGGGGAACGTTCGTTTCTATACAAAAAAGTAAAAAAATTGATGAAAAATGTTTGTGTCGCAGGGAAAGTTGTGCTAATATCAATTATTAAGCAGGTACTTTCCCTGCTGTTATGTTCGGAAAGTGTGCGACGGCGTCGAGTGTCGGGGCGATCGATGATGCTCGGCGGGCCGCGCATTTGGGAAATATAGACTGAAAGATTGGAGAGTGAACATTATGAGTGAAAAGTTGAGAGTCGGTATTCTGGGCGGAACGGGTATGGTAGGCCAGAGATTTATTTCTCTGTTGGAAGGCCATCCCTGGTTTGAAGTAGTCACCATCGCCGCCAGCTCCAGAAGCGCCGGAAAGAGATACGAAGATGCCGTGGACGGTAAGTGGAAGATGGCAAAGCCCATTCCCGAAGCCGTAAAGGATATCATCGTCATGGATCTGCACGATGTGGAAGCGGTAGCGGCTACCGTGGACTTCGTGTTCAGCGCCGTGGATATGACAAAGGAAGAGATCAAGGCCATCGAAGAAGCCTATGCCAAGACCGAGACTCCGGTGGTTTCCAACAACAGCGCTCATCGCTGGACCCCCGACGTTCCCATGGTCATTCCGGAGATCAACCCGGAGCATTTCGATGTCATCGAAGCACAGAAGAAGCGTCTGGGAACGAAGCGCGGCTTCGTTGCCGTAAAGCCCAATTGTTCCATTCAGGCTTACGTTCCGGCACTGACCGCCTGGAAGGAATTCGAGCCCTATGAAGTGGTAGCAGCTACGTATCAGGCCATTTCCGGCGCAGGAAAGACCTTTAAGGATTGGCCCGAGATGGTGGAGAACCTGATTCCCTACATCGGCGGCGAAGAAGAAAAGTCCGAACAGGAGCCCCTGCGTATCTGGGGTACGGTGGAAGGCGACCACATCGAACCGGCCAAGAGCCCGGTGATCACCTGCCAGTGCTTCCGCGTTGCCGTAGAAAACGGTCATACGGCGGCCGTCTTCGTCAAGTTCAGAAAGAAGCCCACCAAGGAACAGCTGATTCAGAAGCTGAGAGAATTTGAGGGCTTTGCTCAAACCGCAAACCTGCCCAGCGCACCGCATCCCTTCATCCAGTACTGCGAAGAGGACAATCGTCCCCAGGTTAAGGCAGATGTGGACTTTGAAGGCGGTATGGGCGTATCCGTAGGCCGCATCCGTGAAGACCACGTTTACGACTACAAGTTCGTTGGCTTGGCTCACAACACCGTTCGCGGTGCTGCCGGCGGCGCCATCCTCTGCGCCGAAGCTCTGAAGGCCAAGGGATACATCACGAAGAAATAACGAAATATAATAAAACGGCTCCGCGCAGATCATCTACTGCGTGGGGCCGTTTTTTTTGTGGTTTCGGGCTACCTGCGCTCAGGAAGTCCCGATGCTGATGAATTTCGTTAAAGGTTCTTCTTCTTGTAAATGAACCAGAAGGCGATGGCTGTAAAGACGGCCAGATAGACCAGAAGGATGGCGATGCCGGAGATCAGGCTGACAGGCTCGCCCATGGCGATGCCGCGGATGATGCCGCTGGTCTGAGACAGAGGAAGGAACGACAGCACCTCACGAAGCCCGTGAGGAATGGAATCCGTGGCGAAAAAGGTGTTGCAAAGATAGGACATGGGCATGATGATGTAGTTGGAAAACCGCGGTACATCGGTGTGATTCTTGGCGATGAAGGACACGACTACGGCCACGGCGCTGAAGACGGCACCGTTGAGCAGCATGACGATGAGGGAGATCGCGTTAAAGACCAGATTGGTCTGGATCGGTGCGGTCAAAAGAAGGATGATACCGCCGGCATAGAGACCGCGGAGGCTTCCTGCAACGATCTGTCCCACGATGAACTGCCACAGCGGTGTGGGCGAGATCATGATCTGGTCGAAGGCCCGTTCGTACAGGCGCTGCACGTTCAGGTTCTGAGCGATGGCGTTGAAGCTTCCCGTCATGGTGGACATGGAAACCACGCCGGGGATGAGGAAATAGAGGTACGGATAGCCGTGGGATGTGGTCTGGATTCCCAAGCCGAAGACGATCAGATACATCAGAGGCGCTACCATAGAAGCCAGCGTGATCTTGTAAAAATCCCGACGAAATTCAACCCATTTTTCCCATAATACAGTAACAATTCCCATAGTAACTCCAATCTCTCTTATTTCGCCATCAGCCGTCCGCCCACCCGTTCGATGAACACATCCTCCAGAGTGGTATCCCGCAGGGAAGCCTGGCTGGACAACTGGGAAAGGCAGGCGATGGCGTCCTCGCGGCGACTGAAATATCGCGTCTTAACAGTATCTTCTGTGGTTTCGTCCACGGCGTAAGCTCCCAGGCTGTCGATGAAAGCCTGAGGCGTTGCCACTTCCTGCAGGACGCCGCGGTTCATCAGCGCCAGGCGGTCGCAGAGCGTCTGGGATTCCTCCATGTAGTGGGTGG
>JAGATO010000302.1 GCA_017621195.1 Bacillota bacterium
GACGACGAGCTGCTGTACGATATGGTAGTGAACCACAACGTGGCTCCGGAAAGCGTTTGGGAACTGTCCGACGTGGCAACGGGCGCCAAAGCCGGCCGTGAGGACGATGACAAGTGGATCATCTGCATGACCATGGGCATGGGAATGCAGGATATTATCGTCGCCAATAAGCTGTACGAAAATGCCCTGGCCAAGGGACTGGGAACAAAGCTGACCTATTGGGAAAACCCGCTGTGGGTATAACTTTCTCTCCTCCCACCGCGAAACAAAAATTCATAGAGACGCGAAACGCCATGCCGGTGAAAATCAACCGGACATGGCGTTTTGTTTTTACAGAAACTGTTTCAGATCTTCGTTTCGGCCTAACAGCAGGATCCGCTCATCGGCCTGGAGAATGTGGGTGGAGCCGGGCATCAGATCCAGCTCTTCGTCCTTTTTGACGCCCATGACGGAGACGCGGAAGCGGGTGCGCACTTCCAGATCCACTACGGTTTTCCCGATCCAGCGTTTGGGCATGGCCACCTCGCAGAGGCAGTAATCCGGGGCCAGCTGGATGAAGTCGAACAGCCGGTCGTTGCTGTAGGTGGTGGCAGCGCGGATGGCCATTTCTTTTTCCAGATAGATGACCTCGTCGGCGCCGTTGCGCAGAAGGAATTTGGCGTGGACGTCGCGGCTGGCCCGGGCCAGAACGAATTTAGCGCCGTAGTCTTTCAGAAGCGCCGTGGTTTCCAGGGAGCTCTGAAAGTTGTCGCCGATGGCGACAACGCACAGGTCGAAGTTTCTTACGCCCAGAGAAGCGACGAAGTGTTCGTTGGTACAGTCGCCGATCTGAGCATTGGTCACGTAGGGGAGGACGTCGTTGACCCTCTCCTCATCCAGATCGACGGCCATAATCTCGTGCTTCTGACGGTAGAATTCCATGGCCATATGACGCCCGAAGCGTCCCAGGCCCACCAGTAAAATCGATTTCATAAAAGTACCTCCTTAACCGACGGTAACGTTTTCCTGAGGATAGTGGGACGGCTGTATCTGATGGTGGTCAGCGATGGCATACAGCAGCGTCAGACCACCGGCTCGGCCCAGATACATCAGGAGAATCAGGATGCACAGCGACGGGGTATGAAGCTGAGGCGTCAGGCCCAGGGACAGTCCCACAGTACCCAGGGCCGAACAGGTTTCGAAGAAGGCGGACATCAGCGGGACGCCTTCCAGATAGAAGATGGCAAAGGCGCAGACCAGAGGCAGCGTCACGTACAGCAGCATGACAGCAACGGCGCCCTGCAGCGCGGTCAGCGGCACGCGCCGCTGGAAGCATTCCAGGTCGTGGCTGTTTCCAACGGCGGCTCTGGCGCAGAGGAACAGAACAGCCAGCGTAGTGGTTTTCATACCACCGGCTGTGGAGGAGGGGGAGCCGCCTACCAGCATCAGAAGGCAGGTCAAAAATAGCGACGGGGCTTCCATCAGCGACAGATCGGCAGTATTGAAGCCGGCGGTTCGCGGCGTCACTGCCTGAAACAGCGACAGGAGAAATCGCTGCCCCACAGTCAGATCACCCCAGACGGGCCTGCCGAATTCCAGGAAGAAGAAAAAGGCAGTGGGAATCAGGATCAGGATCAGCGTCGTGGTCAGGATCAGCTTGCTCTGCAGGTGGTAGCGATGCAGGCGCAGGCCGTGCATCCGCATGTCGTCGTAGGTGAAAAAGCCCAGACCGCCGACGATGATCAGGATCATGATCACTGCGTTCAATAGGGGATCAAAGCAGTGACCGGTCAGGGAGACGAGGGGGTGTTCTGCCGTTCCCAGCAGATCGAAGCCGGCGTTGCAGTAGGCCGAAACCGAGTGAAACAGCGAAAGCCACAGGCCCTGTTTCATCCCATACAGCGCACAGAAGCGAAAGCTGAGGAGCAGGGTACCTAGCAGTTCCACGGAGACCACCAGAAAGAACAGAAAGCGGGTCAGCCGTACGATGCCGCCCATTTGGGGCGCAGAGATGGACTCCTGCATGACAAAACGCTGGCGCAGGCTGATGCGCCGTCCCGTCAACAGAGCGAAGAGGACGGAGATGGTGATGACGCCCAGGCCGCCCATCTGGATCAGGGCCAGGATGACGGCCTGTCCGAAGGGAGACCAGAAGCTGGCGGTGTCCTCCATGACCAGACCGGTGACGCAGGTGGAGGAGGTGGCCGTGAACAGGGCTGTCAAAATTCCGCAGCTTTGTCCGTTTCGGGTGGAAAAGGGAAGCATCAGGAGAAAAGTCCCTACCAGGATCAGAGCAAGAAACCCCAGGAGAATGATTATCGGTGGCTTCAGCTGTGCTTTTCGAAAGGGACGATGGGTTACGGATATCATAGAATCACCTCGATATGTCTGCGGACGCGGCAGGAAGCAGCCGGCTGAACCGTTGAACGGCTTCCTCCATGCGATCCATAGGGATGCGGGTATAATAGAAGATCAGAAGGCGCTGTGCCTGGGGGCCGGAGGCTTCTCCGGAGGGAGAGACTGCCAGCAGCGGCAGGCCTTCCGCCGTTCCCTGGCGGTAGATGTCCGCCAGCTGCTGCTCATTGCAGCCCGGCAGCTCCAATAGCATGTGGAGGCCGGACGTGTTGGAACGTACTACGATGGCATCGCCGCAGAACCGCTGCAAGGCAGCGGTTGCCACTTGGATCTTCTGGGCGTAGAGATTGCGCAGTTTTTTGATGTTGCCCTGGTACAGACCCTTTTCCATGTAGAGGGCCAGCGTCAGCTGTTCCGTCTTGGAGCAGGTCTGAGTGTAGGAGGCCAGGTGTTCCTCGAAGATTCGAAGCATGGGCTGTGGTAGTACCATGTAGCTGATCTTGATGGCCGGAAACAGGGTGGAGGAGAAGGAGCCCAGGTAAACCACCCGCTGATTGCGGTCCAGACCCTGCAGGGACGGGACGGCGCGACCGAAGTAGCGAAGCTCGCTGTTGTAGTCGTCTTCGATGATGATGCTGTCGTTTTTCTCCGCCCATTCCAACAGCTGATAGCAGCGCGCCACGGGCATGACGGAACCGGTGGGGAACTGGTTGGAGGGGCTGACGTAGGCGGTAGAACGGATGTTGGCAGGCAGCTTCTGGATCTGAATTCCGTCCTTCTGTACCGGAACCGTTGCCATTTTAAAACCCCGGTCGCGGAAGATGCTGCGCACCGGAAGGTAGCCCGGCTCTTCAAAGGCCACGTAATCGATGCCCATGTTTGCCAGGATGATGCAGAGGAGGCCGGTCAGCTGCTGTGTACCGGCGCCGATGACGATCTGCTCCGGCTGGCAGCGGACGCCGCGGGCCTGATAGATGTAGCGGGAGATTTCGTGGCGCAGAGGCGCTTCTCCCCGGGGATCGCCCTCGCTGTAGAGGAAGTCGGTGTATTCGGTGAGGATCCGGTTCATACACTTCTTCCACTTGACGAAGTCGAAGCAGGCGGGATCGTAGTAGGCGGAAAGCAGGCTGTGATCCAGGCCGGAAAGTCCGTTATAATCGGGGATTTCCCATTCCTGCGTCGACGGAGCTTCCGACGGCGGTTCGGAGATTCGATCCGCGGGAATGTCCTGTTGGAAGACGTCACCGGCGGCGATGTCGCAGGTGTAATAGCCGGACTGAGGCCGGGATTGGATATAGCCTTCCACAGCCAGTTGATTGTAGGCCTGTTCCACGGTGGTGATGCTCAGCTTCAGGGATTTGGACAGGGATCGCAGGGAAGGCAGCCGCTCTCCGGCGCGGATTTCTCCTGCCAGGATGGCGCTGCGGATATGGCGGTACAGCTGCAGGTACAGCGGCATGGTGGATGTTTCACTTAAAACAGGTGTCAGTGTGATCATTTTGCGCTTGTTTTCCTTAAATGTACTGGTAAAAATAATGGAAATTGTATCTTTGAAAGAACACAATTCATTGATATTATATATCATATCCTATGGATTATGCAACAGATAGAAGGGGGTATTTCCTATGAAGACAAATACGACAGATAAAACCATGGCGTTGGTTCTCACCGGCGTTCTGACAGCTCTCGTCACCGTATGTACGATGGTGCTTCCCATTCCCATTCCCATGACCACCGGTTACGTCAATCTGGGCGACGGTATGATCTTTCTGGCCGTCATGCTGGTGGGCTGGAAGTACGGCGCTTTTGCCGGCGGCGTAGGGGCCGGTCTGGCGGACATTCTGCTGGGCTCCGCAGCCTGGGCACCCTGGACGCTGGTGATCAAGGCAGGCATGGCCGTCATCGTGGGGCTGGGACTCCAGTCGGCAAAGA
>JAGATO010000303.1 GCA_017621195.1 Bacillota bacterium
CTTCACCTGCATCCCCCGGAAGATGGCCTCGATCTCACCCTTGAGGGTGAAGAAGTCGGCGCCCGGACCGTAGACGCCCAGCATCAGGTGCTTGGGCTCCTCCGGCAGAGCCTGGCCCTCCCGGGGCAGATAGACCTTGGCCAGCTCATAGAGCTTGACGCCGGCGTTGTGGCAGTTGTAGTTGCGGGACAGGATGGCCAGCATGGAGGGCAGGGCCACGGTGCGCATGATGGAGGCGTCCTCGCCCAGGGGATTCTGGATGCGCAGGGTCTTGCGCAGGGGGGAATCCTGGGGCAGGCGGATCATATCGAAAATGGTGGGGGAGACGAAGGAATAGGTGAGGATCTCGCTGAAGCCCAGGCTGCGGCACAGTGCGCCGGTTTTGTTCTCCAGCACCATGGTGCCGGTGTAGCCGCCCTCGGCGGTCTCACTGCGGAAGGAGGTGGTGGGGATCTCGTTGTAGCCGTACAGGCGGCCCACTTCCTCCGCGATGTCCGCCGTCTGCACCAGGTCAGGGCGCCAGGAGGGTACATGGATGGTGCGGCCCTCCACGGGGACCTCCAGGCGGCGCAGATAGTCCACCATGTCGGCCTCGGAGATGTTGGTGCCAAGCAGAGCGTTGATGCGCTCCGGTTCCAGCTCCAGATCTCTGGGCTCGGGGATATAGTTGAGGATATCGATCATGCCGTCCATGACCTCACCGGCCCCCAGGAGCTCTACCAGCTCGCAGGCCCGGTTCAGGGCGGGTACGGTGAGCATGGGATCGATGTTCTTCTCGAATTTGCCGGAGGACTCGGTGCGCATACCCAGAGCCAGGGCGGTCTGGCGGATAGAGGTGCCGTTGAAGTTGGCGGATTCGAAGACCACGTCTACAGTGTCGGCCACGATCTCGCTGTTCTCGCCGCCCATGACGCCGGCCAGACCGATGGGGCTCTTTACGTCGGCGATGACCAGGTCGTCTTCGCAGAGGGTCAGTTCCTTATCGTTCAACAACAGCAGCTTTTCGCCTTCGTGGGCGCGGCGGACGACGATGTGGTCCTCGATCACGTCAGAGTCGAAGGCGTGGGTGGGCTGCCCGGTTGCTAACATGACGTAGTTGGTGATGTCCACCAGGGCGTTGATGGGACGCAGGCCCACGCGCCACAGCATGGTCTGCATCTTGAAGGGAGCTTCCTTCACGTACAGGTTCTCCAGCTTCGTTCCCATGTATCTGGGGCACCGTTCCGTATCCATCACTTCGATAGGAAGAACGTCCAGCGTCTCGTCGGGGACGAAGGGATCGAACTTCTTCAGGGGCAGATCGTACAGGGCGGCCAGTTCTCTGGCGATGCCGTAGTGGCCCCACAGGTCGGGACGGTTGGTCATGGACTTGTTGTCGATCTCCAGAATCATGTCGTTCAGGTCCAGAGCGTCGGCCAGGTTGGTACCGGCGGGAGCGTCGAAAGCGGACAGATCCACGATGGTAGCTTCTTCGGTGAAGGGGAACAGGTCGAACAGACCGATTTCCGAGGAGGCGCAGATCATGCCGTAGCTCTGAACGCCGCGCAGCTTGGTGATGCCGATCTTCACCGGTTCGCCTTCGCCGTGCCAGCGCACCATGGCGCCGGGGCGGGATACGGCAACCTTTTCGCCCACGTACAGGTTGGAACCGCCGCAGACGATCTGCTGCACTTCACCGTTGCCCAGATCCACCATGCAGATCCGCAGCTTGTCGGCATTGGGATGGGGCAGGATTTCGTTGATGACGCCCACATCGATATTTTCAAACCGATCGGCTAAATTTTCCACACCTTCCACTTCCACGGTGGACATGGTCAGGTCATAGGCCAGACGGTTCAGATCCATGTCCTCCGGAAGAGGAACGTATTCTTTGATCCAGTTTAACGATAATTTCATATTATATATTCTCCCTTCTGCTTAGCGGAACTGCGATAAGAATCTCAGGTCGGTGCTGTGGAACAGGCGGACGTCGTCCACGCCGTAGCGCATCATGACCAGTCGGTCCAGACCGATGTTGACGTAGAAGCCGGTGTACTCATCGGGGTCCAGGCCTGCTGCACGCAGTACGTTGGGATGGGGAGTGCCGCCGGGCATGATTTCGATCCAGCCCACGTGCTTGCAAACGCTGCAGCCCTTGCCGCCGCAGACCAGACAGCCCATGTCGATTTCGAAGCCGGGTTCCACGAAGGGGAAGAAGCCGGCCCGCATTCTCACGGGAACATCGCGACCGAAGACCTTGGACAGGATGCTCTTGATCATGACCTTACCGGCGGTGAAGGGCAGGTTCTTGTCCACGATCAGCGCTTCGTACTGGAAGAACGCGCGCTCGTGGCGGGCGTCGGTGGTCTCGTTTCTGTAGACGCGGCCGGGATAGACGAAGCGGTAGGGGGGCTTGTGGGTCTGCATGTAGCGGACGCTTTCGCCGGTCAGATGGGGACGCAGACACAGCTTTTCGTTGGCTTCGCCCTGGTCGTGACCTGCCAGCCAGTAGGTGTCCATGCTCTCGCGGGCGGGATGGGCCGGCGGGAAGTTCAGCGTATCGAACGCGGACAGCTCGCTGGTGATGTCGCTGCCCTGGAAGATCTCGAAGCCCATGGAGCGGAAGGCGTCGTTCAGGTCGTAGCACATCTGGGTGATGGGGTGCAACGCGCCTCCGGGCGGCAGGATTCCGGGCACAGTGCAGTCGAAATCGGCGGGAATTTCAGCGCTCTTCAGCTGGATCGCTTCTCTGTGAGCTTCCACCAGAGCGGTCAGCTCGTTCTTCGCCTTGTTGACGGCCTGTCCCATTTCGCGGCGGCTTTCGGCAGCCAGCTTGGGCAGCTCCTTCATCAGTTCCGTCACGGAACCTTTTTTACCGAGAAGGGACGCCTTGATTTCCTGCAGCTCTGCTTCGGTTTTCGCTGCTAAAATCTTTGCCTTTCCTTCTTGAAGCAGAATATCTAACTTTTCCTTCATGAATTGTTCCTCCGTTCAGGTTAGTCACAAATGATGTACATTTTTGGTCGATCGGGCCGATTCTCTGTCCCGCAAATGTGGTAAAACCGCCGAATTTCAAGGGAAAACCCAATCGTTCTCATTCAATAAATTATATTACGCAATACATAAAATGTCAAACGGAATCGGGTGGAAGATGCGTCGGCGGGAGAAAAATGATGGGAGAACGAAAATAATTGCAAAATCTACACCAACGTCCCATAAAATTTGATATACTATAAGAATTGAAACGAAGGAGAAGAGATTACATGACAAAGAAAAAATCGTTTTTAGGGGGAGCGGCAATCATGGCCGGCGCAGCCATCGTCATCAAGCTGATGGGCGCATTCTTCCGCATCCCTCTATCCAACATCATCGGTTCTCTGGGAATGAGCTACTATCAGACAGGGTATCCGTTGTACAACCTGTTTCTGACCATATCCACGGCGGGAATTCCCGTTGCCATCTCCCGCATGGTGGCCGAGCGTCAGGCCGTGGGAAACCACTACGAAGCCCATCGGGTCTTCCGGACAGCTCTGGGGTTACTGCTGGTCATCGGTGCGGTTTCCGCGTCGCTGCTGTTCTTCGGCGCAGGGGCTTACGCCTCGTCGGCGGGAATACCCGAGGCAACTCTGGCAACCCGGGCCTTGGCTCCGGCGCTGTTCTTCGTGTCGGTGATGGCCGCCTTCCGCGGATACTTCCAGGGAAACCAGAACATGAAGCCCACAGCGCTGTCTCAGATCTTCGAGCAGCTGTTCCGGGTGGGCTTAGGTCTGACCCTGGCCGTGGTTCTGACGAAAAAGGGACTGGAATACGCCGCTGCCGGCGCCTCCTTCGGAGCCGCTGCCGGAGGCTTTGCCGGTCTGGTGACCATGATCCTGATCTATATGGCGAGCCGCAGGGCCATCGAGGCTAAAATCCGCAGAGGAAACCGTGAGCCGGGCGAATCCACCGGCAGGATTCTGGTGCGGATCGTCGCTATCGCACTGCCCATCACCATCGGCTCGTCCATCATGCCGCTGCTGAACATGATCGACGTGCAGATCGTGGTCAATCGCCTGGTCAGCATCGGCTACTCGGCCGGTGCCGCCAAGGAACTGTTCGGCGAGCTGACCGGCTTTGCCCAGCCGCTGATCAACCTGCCCCAGGTATTGATTCAGGCCATCGCCGTCAGTCTGGTTCCCACCATCGCGGCGGCCTATAAGCAGAAGGATCGGGAAAACCTGACCTTCAACATCCAGACGGGAATGCGGACGGCCATGATCATCGCCATGCCCTGTGCCTTCGGCATGATGAGCCTGTCGGAACCGATCATGCTGTTTTTGTATCCCAGAGAACAGGCCAGCGCCGTCAGCGCTGCTCCGCTGCTGTTCATCCTGGCCTTCGGCATCATCTTCCTGTCGGGAATTCAGACGCTGACCGCCATCCTGCAGGGCATCGGAAAACAGAACATCCCCATGATCAACTTGATGATCGGCGCTGTGGTGAAGGTGTTCTGTACCATGACGCTGACCGGAATTCCCTCCATCAACGTGAAGGGGGCGGCCATCGGCACCGTTGCCACCTACTTCGTCACCTTCGTTCTGAATCTGTTTGCCGTCTACCGCTACACGGGAACGAAGTTCCCGCTGGTGCAGATCTTCGTCCGTCCGCTGATCTCCGTGGCGTTCATGAGCGTGGGAGCCACCGCCGGCCACCGGGTCATCATGGCGGTATTGGGTTCCAACTCCCTGGCGACCTTAGGAGGTGTTGCCGTGGGTGGAGCCATCTACGTGGTGATGATCTTCGTGACAAGGACCATTACGCCGGAAGAACTGTCGCTGCTGCCCAAGGGCGACAAGCTGGCGAAGCTGTTCTATAAGGTTAAGAGAAAGTAAAACAGGTGCGGCGCCGGAGCCGCCATAAGAAAAGTGAGGAAACGAGTATGTATGAGACACTGTACAAAAGAGGAGAGACCACCGCGGCGGCTGCGGAACGGCTGGAAGAGCTGATCCGGGTGCTGCGCAGCGAACAGGGCTGCCCCTGGGATCGGGA
>JAGATO010000304.1 GCA_017621195.1 Bacillota bacterium
CCGTAATGGTGGCCAGCTCCGGCAGGTCCGCCGCCGATACCGCATCGTAGATGTAGGCCAGAATGTTCAGCGGCTCCGCCGTTTCCGCCGCCATCAACGCGCCCAGATTGGAAGCGTGGGGAATCAGCGCCCCCTCCCGCACCACGCCGCACAGCGCTTCGTCCGCAAAGTAACCGCCGGTCTTCAGCCCGGGAATCATACCGCCACGGCCTACCACCGCCGACAGCGTTTCCGGCTCGATGCCGTTGTCCTCCAGAACCTCCCGCATTACCTTCATGCGCAAAGGCATCTGCAGAACCAGGTTGTTTCCGCAGGCCTGCAGCGCCTCCTGAGAATGGACGGCATTTTCGCTGAACAGCTCCGTTTCGTTTTCGTAGACTGCGATCTTTGTGGATGTAGAACCGGGATTGATGATCAGAATGCGGTATACCCGTTCCCCTTCCTTTTGTATCTGTAAACTCATATGATATCCTTTCTTATTCACTTAGACACGCCAGAGCCAGCGCCAGGGAATTTAGCTTCGCCTCTGCGTTGTCCGCCCGGGACACCATGACCACGGGACAGGCTGCCCCCAGGATCACACCGGCCATCTTCGCATGGGCGCAGTACATCAGCGTCTTTCCCACCATATTTCCGGCCTCGATGTTGGGAACGAGAAACAGATCCGCATCCCCGGCGACTCGGCTTTCGATGTGCTTATGAGCTGCAGCCTCTGCTGACAGCGCCACATCCATGGCCACCGGTCCTTCTACGATGCAGCCGCCGATGCGGCCTTCCGCGTTCCAGACCTGAAGCTGCGCCGCCGCCACCGAAGAGGGAACCTTAGGGTTGACCACCTCATTGGCACTGAGCACCGCTACTCTGGGTTCATCCACGCCCAGCCGGTGCAGTGCTTCCACCGCCAGCTCCAGAATCCGCCGCTTCTGTTCCAGATCCGGAAACAGATTCATCCCGCCGTCGGTGTGAAACTGCAGCTTGGGCCAGCCGGGTACCTCAAAGGCCGCCAGGTGGCACAGGAGACCTTCGCCCCGCAGTCCCTGCTGCGGATTCAGGATAGCCTTCAGAAATACGCTGCTGTTGACCAATCCCTTCATCAGGACGTGCGCCCGTCCGCCGTGCACCAGGGCGACCGCCGCCGCTGCCGCTTCTATCTCGTCCTCGGCTTCCGCGATCTCCGGAAACGGCTCCAATCCTTCCCTGCAGCACAATTCTTCGATCTCGTCCCGCCGCCCCGTCAGGATGGCGTCGGCCATGCCGCTGTCCCGCAGCGCCTTCACCGCCGCGATCACCTCCCGGTCCGCCGCGTTTGTCACGGCAACCACAGGCTTCACGCCGGAGCGCTGCTTTCTCTCTGCAGCCATCTGCTGCAGCTGCTGAAAATTCCGTATCATATTCTTTCCCTCCCTCTGTTACCATCATACCACAGACAGACATCTCTGTCTCTGTATTGCTGCGCATTCACCCATGGTTTCTCTTTCCCGACGAAGCCTTGGATGAAGGTTCACCAATCGACGCATCGGAAGGAAGAAGGACCGTCAGGACATTTTTTCTTGAAAAAAGCCATGGAGAGGGCTACAATAAATGTGAACATCTGTGTAATCAGTGCGAAGAAAGGAACATCAGCCATGTACAACGGAAATGTCAATATCAATATCTGCGATCACCCTCTGGTGAAGCACAAGATCACCATCCTCCGCAAGAAGGACACCGGAACCAACGAATTCCGCTCCATCGTGGAGGAGATCGCCATGCTTTTAGGCTACGAAGCCCTGCGCGATCTGGATCTGGAGGACGTGGAGGTGGAAACTCCCATCGAAACCGCCATGTGCCCTGTCATCGCCGGAAAGAAACCGGCCATCGTGCCCATTCTGCGCGCCGGTCTGGGCATGGTCAGCGGCCTTCTGAAGCTGATGCCTGCCGCCAAGGTGGGACACATCGGCCTCTACCGCGATGAAGAGACCTTCGAGCCTCACGAATACTACTGCAAGCTGCCCACCGCCATCGATCAGCGCAAGATCTTCGTGGTAGACCCCATGCTGGCAACCGGCGGTTCCGCCATTGCCGCCATCGACTTTATCAAGCAGCGCGGCGGAAAGGACATCACCTTCCTCTGCGTCATCGCCGCTCCCGTGGGTCTGGAAAAGCTGGCGGAAGCTCATCCCGACGTGAAGATCTTCGTGGGAAATCTGGATCGGGAGCTGAACGAACGGGCCTACATCTGCCCCGGTCTGGGCGATGCCGGCGACCGGATTTTCGGAACGAAATAACCGTCCGATGCTCCGGAAAAATCGACGAAGAATCCGACGCAATCAAAAAGCTGTGGTATAGCTCCTTCGGAGCGTTCCACAGCTTTTTTCATAAGCTTTTTTCATATTGCGTATTGCGTTTCTGCGAATCTTAGACGTAGCGGTCCAGATCGTAGTCCTGATCCGGCAGGATGGCGTTCAGCACGATACCCACCAGAGCTCCGGTGGCCAGTCCGGACAGACTGATGGTAACGCCGGCCAGATGGAATATGATGGCTCCCGCCTTACTGTAGTTGATGCCGATGGACAGCACCAGGATCAGCGCCGCGATGATCACGTTCCGCGACTTGGCGAAGTCCACCTGATGTTCTACCACGTTGCGCACACCTACCGCCGAGATCATGCCGTAGAGGATCAGCGAGATTCCGCCTACGGTAGCCTTGGGCATCACCTGAATCACCGCAGCAAACTTGGGGCAGAAGGACAGGATCACGGCCAGAACGGCAGCGATCCGTACCACGAAGGGATCGTATACCCTGGACAGGTTCAGAACGCCGGTGTTTTCACCGTAGGTGGTGTTGGCCGGAGCGCCGAACAGAGACGCCAGGATAGTGGCAAGTCCGTCTCCCAGCAGCGTCCGGTGCAGACCGGGATCCTGAATGTAATTCCGGCCCGTGGTGGAGGAAATGGCTGAAATGTCACCGATGTGTTCCACAATGGTGGCCAGCGCAATGGGCATGATCGTAACCACCGACGTGATCAGCAGGGCCGGCTGGAAGCTGTCATCAAACAGTCCCAGAACCGTCAGTTCCTTTACGATGGGAAAGCCCAGCAGGGGCGCTTCCGCTACCGGCGTGAAATCCACTTGACCCAGGGCCGCGCCCACCACGTAGGACGCGATGACGCCGATCAGGATGGGAATGATACGGATCATACCCTTGCCGAAGATGTTGCAGAGAACCACCACCACGATGGCAACCAGGGCCGTGGGCCAGTGGGCGGAGCAGCTGTCAATGGCGGACTGGGACAGTGTCAGACCGATGGCGATGATGATGGGGCCCGTCACGATGGGCGGGAAGAACCGCATCACCTTTTCCGCGGAAAACAGACGGATCAGCAGTGCCATGATCAGATACAGAAGACCGGCGCAGGCCACGCCGAAGCAGGCGTAAGGAATCATTTCCGCGTTGCTGCTTCCGTCCTCCAGCAGAGGGGCGATGGCCGCATACCCGCCCAGAAAGGCAAAGGAAGAACCTAAGAACGCAGGCACCTTTCCCTTGGTCATCAGGTGGAACAGCAGCGTTCCTAGCCCGGCAAACAGCAGCGTGGTGGAAACGTTCAGTCCAGTCAACAGCGGGACCAGAATGGTCGATCCGAACATGGCAAACAGGTGCTGCACACCCAGAACCGCCGTCTTGGCAGTCCCCAGTTCTCTTACATCATAAATACCTTCATGTGTTTCTTGGTTCATAGGTTCCCTCCAATCTTTTCGTATTCTATCATCTCCAAAAAAACTACACTTTTTTCATTATAGCACCAAAACTTCCGTTTCCCATCATAAATTTGTATTTTTTTGCAAAAAACTTCCGGGCTTCAATTTCTTCAATTGAAATCCGGAAGTTTCACTTACCGATCGCCACCCGTCTCCGAAAGCGCAATCCAGTATCGCTGAATCGTCCCGCCGCTGCAGAGACCCACAGTATCGGGAACCTCGTTTTCCAGTACGCCGCCGTTCTTTTGAATGATTCTGGCCGATCCCAGATTCTTCTTGTCGCAGGAGATCAGCACCCGCTCCTCGCCGTATTCCCTGCAGATCGCCAGCATCCGCTTCAGCATCTCCGAAGCGTAGCCCTTTCCCCGTTCCGACGGCAGGACGCTGTAGCCGATATTTCCGCCGTATTGCAATAGAAATGGCGAAAGCGGGTGGCGATACGTTATCATGCCCACAAGGGCATCGTCG
>JAGATO010000305.1 GCA_017621195.1 Bacillota bacterium
GATGAGCTCCGCCTGACCACTGGTCAGAACCGCCTCGTACAACCGCCGGTACTGCTGCGGGGAAATGTCCGACTGGCCGCCTTCCGCCTTCGTGCGGAAGGTTGCCAAAAGCGGCAGCGTCCCCAGGCTGTTTCGCAGTCTCCGCAGCGCTTCCGCCACGGCCGTTTCGTCTTCCCACGCCTCAAACCAGTCCATGCGCCATTCCGCCATCTGCGCCCCGGCCTCCCGCAGCGCCTCCGCTTCCGCGCACAACGCCTCCACGGACGTTCCCGTCATGGGAACGCAGATCTTGGGCATCCCTTCACCGATCAAAAGTCCGCCGACGGCGACGGTTTTCTTCTCCATTTCATCTCTCCCCCGGTCCGCCTCTGCAGCAGACCCTCTCGTTCATTGTTACAGCGGTTTTAGTATATCACAAATGGATCGAACCGTCATTTGTTTTTCCGTGAAAAAACGGGAAATGGTTGCATTCCTCCGGGCTTTGGGGTACGATAGATGAGCTATGGAGGTAATGATATTATGAATAATTCAAAGAAACCAAGTCGTTCCGTCCTGATCGGCGCGGCTTTTCTCATGGCAACTTCAGCCATCGGCCCCGGCTTTCTGACGCAGACGTCCAAGTTTACCGCTACCTACGGTGCCTCCCTGATCGTCGTCATCCTGATGATCATCGTCATGGACATGACGGCCCAGATGAACATCTGGACCATCATCGGCGTCTCCGGTATGCGGGCACAGGACGTTGCCAACCGGGTGCTTCCCGGTCTGGGCGTCTTTCTGGCCGTCCTGGTGGCCATCGGCGGTCTTGCGTTCAACGTAGGAAACGTGGGAGGCGTGGCCCTGGGACTCAACGCCATGTGCGGGATGAACGAACGACTGGGAGCCGTCATCGCCGGCGCCCTGGGAATCCTGATCTTCAGCAACAAAAACGCCAAAACCCTGATGGATAAAGTGACCACGGTACTGGCTACACTGATCCTGATCAGCGTCGCCTACGTAGCCGTCATCTCCCAACCGCCTCTGGGCGAGGTCGCTTCCGGCCTGACGAAATTCAACGAAGTTCCCAATATGTTCACCGCTCTTACCACCATTCTGGGTGGAAGCTGCGGCGGCTACATCGCCTTCTCCGGTGCTCACCGGCTGTTGGATGCCGGAATCTCCGGTCCGGAAAACGTAAAGAATATCCGCACCAGCGTCGTGCAGGGCTGCGGAACGTCCGGCATCGTGCGCATCCTTCTGTTCCTGGCCGTATTGGGAACATGCACCATCGGTTCCCAGTGGAACGCGGCAAACGCTGACGCTATCATCAACGCATCCAACCCGGCATCGGAAGCCTTCCGTCTCAGCGCCGGTAATCTGGGGTATCGCCTGTTCGGTCTTTGCCTGTTCTCCGCCGGAATTTCTTCCGTTGTGGGAGCCGCCTTCACCTCGGTTTCCTTCCTGAAGACGCTGCATCCGTTCATCGAACAGCACGAAAGCAAGTTCGTCGTCGGTTTCATCACCTTCTCGACGGTGATGATGGTCGTAGTCGGTGGCGCGGCTCAACTGCTGATCATCGCCGGTGCCGTCAACGGTCTGATCCTGCCCGTTGCCTTAGGTTCCATGCTTCTGGCCAGCCGAAACAAAAAAATCGTCGGTGATTACAAGCATCCAACGATCCTTCTGGTCATGGGTATTATCGTGGTGTTCATTTCCCTGATCTCCGGCATCAAGGCCCTTCCCACGATTCTGACGCTGTTCGGCTGATGCGTCTTTTTTTCCTTGCAGAGGAAAAAATCGATTGACTTTTTGCCGAAAAACGTGGTAAAAAATAAGAGTCGTGTAGCAATCAATACCGCAAAGCGTATGATATCCGTTCGGATGTCATGCGCTTTTTTTTCGCGGTTTGCTTCGGCCGACAATTTTGACAGCGCGCAATGCGCAGGAGGTAACTATGATTCAAACAAGAAAACAGGGAATTCTCTTCGGCATCATCATGTCCTATGCCATGGCCTACGGCATGGAAGTCTATAACATGGCTATAAAGATGGGGTTTTCCCTTCAGCTCGGCGGATTCAGCAATATGACAAACATCGTATTCTGGGAGGCGTTAAAAGAGGCCTCGTACATGGCCCTCTTCGTCTTTCTCTTCTCCAACCTGTGGGGAAACCGCATCGGTGCGGGATTTGCTGCCCGTCACTGCGATCCTCAGAAGGATCATCCGTATTTCTGTCAGCTGATGCGCCAAGGCGGAACCGTGGCCGTCATGTGTCCCACCATGAGTCTGGTGGCTTCGATCCTGTTCAACGTCATTCTGGCAGGTGCTCCCTGGGTGGAACTGCCGGCCATCTGGGTGGGCACGGTGATGAAAAACTTCCCCATGGCCTTCTTCAGGAACTTCTTCGCAGCCGCTCCCTTTTCCCATTGGCTGTTCTCCCGGCTCTGTCACTGAGCCCGGGAGATTATTCCCGAGTCCAGCGGACATTCAGTTCACCGATGCCGCCGTCGATTTCCACGGAGTTCTCTCCGTCACCGTAGACGGCGCCATCGCCCATTTCCTTTCCGTCGATGATGGCACTTCCCAGACCCTTATCCAGGGAAATGGTGTAGTCTTCCGGTTCTCCTACCAGCGTCAGGTTCAGTTCTCCAACGCCGTAATCGATCTTGCTCTTTCCCTTCAGCGAGCTCACCATGTTCACTTCGCCCACGCCC
>JAGATO010000306.1 GCA_017621195.1 Bacillota bacterium
CCCCTTGGGACCGTAGATCTTGTGGGCGGAAAGGGACAGCATGTCCACTCCCAGCTCCTCCACATCGATCGGAACGTTTCCTCCGGCCTGAACGGCATCGGTGTGGAATAAGATTCCGTGCTTCTTTGCGATGGCAGCCGCTTCCTTGATGGGCTGGATCGCTCCCATTTCGTTGTTTACCATCATGATACTGATCAGAATGGTCTGATCAGTGATCGCATCCTCCAACTCCTTCAGGTCGATGCGACCATCCGGACCGATACCCAGATACGTCACCTGATACCCTTCTTTTTCCAGCGCCTTGCAGGTGTGGAGAATGGCGTGGTGTTCGATCTTTGTAGTGATGATGTGATTTCCCTTTGCCTTCTTCCACTGCGCGGTGGACTTCAGTGCCCAGTTGTCGGATTCGGATCCGCAGGAGGTGAAGATCACTTCCTGGGGTTTGGCTCCGATCAGCTGTGCCACCTGTTCTCTGGCTCTGGTGATGGCTTCCTTGGCTTCAGCTCCGATTTCATATAAGCTGGATGGGTTTCCGAACTTCTCAGTGAAGTACGGGATCATCTCGTTTAATACTTCCTGTTTTACGGGCGTAGTCGCGGAATAGTCTAAGTATACCTTACGCATAACCGCCTCTCCTTTCAAAAAATATGGAAACAACCGACGTTGTCTTAAATATTATACCATGTTCCAGAAAGGATTAAACCCCTTTTTTACAGATTTTAATAAAAAACATATCGCAATTATAGGTATTTGAAAGCTGTCACTGAGCCTGAAATTCCGAAAGAAGAATTGATCCGTCGCTATTTTGTACGGTACGGATTCGGTAAGAACGCTGTTCTGTCACGTGACGATTGTATTCTTCCAGTTCCCAGCGGATCTCCGCCAGATAGCATGTCCCCGCCAGACTGCGGGATGTCTGTTTCCAGTCCACCACTTCCATATCGAGAACGTAGGCAAAATCCATGCCTTCCTCGGCCCTGCGAAGCCACATCACGTCGGAGGACAGGAGCGGATGGGTTTCGATCTGTTTCAACAGTTCCTCTCCTTCTTCCGGCGTCACCTCCGAATACCAAACCATCTGTATAATGTCAGCCCTCTGACGCAGCAGTTCCGGAACGCTTCGGCCGGTCATGGAATCGCCAAACCCCGACAGCAGGCTGGCTGCTACAAGGGAAGTACAGATCGTCAGGATCGCCGCTTTTTCCATCTTCATAGAAAAACCTCCTCATCTTTCGTTTGTCGGTTTTACTATATAACAAAAGCGGCGAAGAACCTGTCGTTCTCCGCCGTCGTTTTCTCTGATTCGCTCGCAATGTCTGACACTTAATTCAGCTTCATGGTCTTTTCTTCTTCATCCAGCTCGATATCGACTTCTTCTTTCGTCTTGTCGTCTACCAGCTCGATGCGGTCCAGCTGCTGTTTGAAAGCGGCGCGAAAGTCCGCCAGAAACTCCTGGCGAAGCACTGCCTGCTCTTCTTTTTCTTCCGGTGTCAGTCCCTGGGTCTTGGATTTTTTGGCCAGGGCGTTGATCCTGTCGATTTTATATTGTTCCATGGTTTCATCTCCTGTCGTTGAATTTCATGAAACGATTATACCACAGGGAGCTTCCGCCTGCAACTGCCGTCAGCCCGCTTTCCGTTCCAGGCGCAGCTTATCCGCAATGATGGCGATAAATTCGGAGTTGGTGGGCTTTCCTTTATCGTTGTGGATCGTATAGCCGAACAGGGCGTTGAGCGTTTCGATCTTCCCTCGATTCCAGGCCACTTCGATGGCGTGGCGGATGGCGCGCTCCACGCGGCTGGGCGTCGTATGGTTTTGCTCGGCGATGGCCGGATACAGTTCCTTGGTCACGGCTCCCAACACTTCCATGTTGTCCACCACCATGGCTATGGCATCCCGCAAATAGTGATATCCCTTGATGTGGGCAGGAACACCTACCTCGTGGATGATGTTAGTGATGGCAATTTCCAGCGATTCTTCATCTCCCATACCGCTTCGGATGACACTGTCCATGGAATGCTTCGGATGCTTCTCCTTGTCCATTCCTGCCATCAGATGCAGCCTGCTTACCAGGCTTGCCAGATCGAAAGGCTTCACCAGATAGTAGGACGCTCCCATGCCGATGGCTTTCTGGGTGATGGACTCCTGACCGAGGGCCGACAGAATCAGCGTTTTCGGTGCCTCCTCCGGAAGCATCTCGTAAATCCGTTCCATGACGGCCAACCCGTCCAGATAAGGCATGATCATGTCCAGGATCAGAATGTCCGGTTTCTCCTCCAGACAGCGTTCCACGGTCTCCATCCCATTGTGAGTGACGAATACGACATCGATCTCCGGGTACGACCGAAAGTATTCTGTGAGAATGTCGCAAAATTCCCTGTTGTCGTCTGCAATTCCAACTCTGATATTCTTCATGTTGTTGATACTCCTTTCGAAATGACTACTGTATCTCGTAGTACCCCTTTTGTTTACGAGGCAAGTATAGCAAATTTCGTCACTGTTTTCTCCCTAACATATTCGAGAATATTCGATTGTCATTCCGTCTCTTTCAACATCCATTCGATGAAGATTC